>DASXNK010000149.1 GCA_036495095.1 Candidatus Dormiibacterota bacterium
GGTGGCCCCGCCCGACAGGGTCAGGGAGGAAAGCGTTGTGAGGAGGTCACGCGACCGTCGGCCGGCGGCGGCGGCGGGCGGTGCTCGCGGCGGCCAGCCCGGTGCCGGCGATGACCAGGGCGAGCCCGGCGATCCCGAAGAAGGAGCCGGTCTCGGGGACGGTGCGGGGGCGGGGCACGACCCCGAGGCCGGAGGCGGGCGCGCCCGACGGGGTGCCCGCGCCCGCGGCCGGGCCGCTTCCGGCGGCGGCCGCCGCGGCGCTGCCAGCGGCGCTGCTGCCGAGCACGCCGGCGCTGGTGCCGGGGATGCCGAGGACGTTCGAGACGCTGCCGACCGCGGCGCTGCCGGTGCCGCCGGCGGCGGCCGCCGAGTCGGCCTGGAGCAGGGCGAGGTCGAGCACGCCGGGGATGCTGACCGGGACCGCGCCGGAGCTGCTCAGCGCCCCCACCGGGGTGCCGTTCACCGAGGCGAGGTAGCTCTGGGCCCTGCCCGAGGCGTCGGTGTCGGAGTGGAGCAGACCGAGGCCGAGGGCGCCGCCGAGCAGGCTGATCACGGCGCCGTCGCTGGCGGAGCTGCCCGACCCGGCGGCGCCGGCGACGCCGGCGTGGCTGGTCGAGCGCAGCAGGGAGAGGGTGGCCAGGTTGCCGCCGAGGGCGAGGTCGGTGAGGGCGCTGCGGGCGTCGCCGGAGGCGGCCGAGCCGCTGTCGCTGCTCGCCATCCAGCTCGCCAGGGCGAGGTCGAGCAGCGGGTTCGAGGGCAGGGTCAGCAGCGCGCCGGCCCGGCCGCCGTGGCCGGTGGAGGTGCCCGCCGCGAGGTCGCTGCCGAGCACACGCAGGCCGGTGGCGGCGGCGCCGCCGTGGCCGGGGGTCGCGGTCGCCGAGGTGCAGCTGACGCAGCCGCCGAGCAGCCCGATGACCAGCCCGTGGGAGCTGGCGGAGGCCGCCGGCACACCCGCTGCGGCGGGGGTGGTGGCGGGCGCCGGCTGGAGCAGCCCGAGCACCCCGGAGAGGAGGCCGGCATGCACCGCGGGCACGCCCACGGGGAGCGCCGCGGAGGCGGTGGTGACGCCGAGGGTGAGCTGGAGGACGCCGGCCAGGGTGACCGGGATCGCCGCCGCCAGCGCTCGCCGCACCATCTCGAAGCCTCCTGATCCGGCCGCTCCGGGGCGGCACCCGCGGCCCGCTCACGATCGGGACGCAACAATCGAAACGAGCACATCAAACGAAAACT
Source organism: Candidatus Dormiibacterota bacterium (assembly GCA_036495095.1). Lineage (NCBI taxonomy): Bacteria > Bacillati > Candidatus Dormiibacterota > Candidatus Dormiibacterota bacterium. The sequence continues at coordinate 1,231 of DASXNK010000149.1, forward strand.
TGCGGTGGGCAGGCCGTGGGCTGCCGGGGGGCATGGCGGAGCGGTGCGCGCTGGTATCCTCGGCCGCCGTGCGCCAGATCTGGGCCCCGTGGCGGATGGAGTACGTCAGCGACCGCACCCCGCCCGAGGGCTGCGTCCTGTGCGCCATCGACGCCGGCGAGACCGACCAGGAGCGGCACGTCGTGGAGCGCACCGCCCAGACCTTCACCGTGCTCAACCTCCACCCCTACAGCAGCGGACACCTGCTGGTCGTCCCCCACCGTCACGTGCCCGACCTCACCGGGCTCTCCCCCGCCGAGGGCGCCGGGATGTTCGCGGCGCTGCAGCGGGCGGTCCGCGCCCTCCAGGCGGCGCTCGGCCCCGACGGCTTCAACCTGGGGGTGAACCAGGGCAGGATCGCCGGGGCCGGCATCACCGACCATGTCCACGCCCACGTGGTCCCCCGCTGGGACGGCGACACCAACTTCATGCCGGTGCTCGCCGACGTCAAGGTGATCCCCGAGCACCTCGACCGCACCGCCGAACGGCTCCGCGAGGCCTTCGCCAGGCTCGGCCCCGACCCCGGCGGTCCCTGACTGCGCGGCTGCTACACTCCGCCGCCGACGGACCGCGCCTGCCGGCGCGTCAGAGAGATGCCCCGGCGAGGGCGACAGGGAGGCCCGGGTGGGCTCGGTCATCAAGAAGCGCCGCAAGAAGATGCGGAAGCACAAGCACAAGAAGATGCTGAAGAAGACCCGTTGGGCGCGGCGCGCGAGCTGAGCCGGGCCGGTCTGGGATGAGCCGGCGGGCGGTCCTCCGGGGCCGCCCGCCCTCTCCGTCCGGCGTGTCAGCCGGTGGTCAGCAGCCGGTCGAGCAGGGTCGACAGCGCGTCCGGGTGGATGCCGCCGATGATGTTCGCCGCCACCCGCCCGCGGGCGTCGACGACCACCGTGGTCGGCGGCGCCAGCACCGCGAACTGGGCGGCGACCCGGCCGTCGTCGAGCCCCGCGGGATAGGGCACGCCGAGCCCGCTCAGGTAGCCCTGGAGCGGAGCCCGGTCGTCGCGCAGGGCGTCGCCGACGACGACCACGCCGCGGGGGCGGTAGCGGACCGCCACCCTGTTGAGATCCGCCTGCTGGCGGCGGCAGGGCCCGCACCACGAGCCGAAGAAGTCGATGACCACGGGATGGCCGCGCTCGGCGGCGAGGTCGACGACGCCGCCGCCGAGGGTCTGGATCCGCACCGCCGGTGCCGCGCTGCCCACCTCGGGGCCGCCGCCGGCACCTCCGACGCCGACGTCCTGCTCGAGCCCGCATCCCGCCAGCAGCAGGGCGGCGAGCGCCACCCCGAGCCGGGTCATACCTTGGCGTAGGAGTGGAGACCGACGATCCAGAGGTTGACGGCGTAGAGGGTGAAGAGGATCGAGACGAAGCCCACCGCGGTGATCGCCGCCGCCCGGGTCTCGCGCCAGCCGTAGGTGACCCGGGCGTGGAGGTAGATCGCGAAGATCACCCAGGTGATGAAGGCGAAGGTCTCCTTGGGATCCCACCCCCAGTAGCGGCCCCAGGCGTGCTCGCCCCAGATCGCTCCGCAGATCACCCCGAACGACCAGATCGGGAAGCCGAGCATCACGAAGCGGTAGCTCCAGAGGTCGAGGGTGGGGGCGCCGGGGAGGGCGCGCGCCACCGCCCGCGCCGCCGCCTGGCGGGGGTCGCCCCCGCTGCGGCCGCCGCCCACCGAGACCGGGGTGCCGCCCGGCGTCACCGCCATCCGACCGGTCGCGGCGGAGGCGAGCCGGCCGTCGGCCCAGCGGCGGGCCAGGTAGAACATCCCGAAGAGGAACGAGAAGGTGAGGATCCCCGACGAGGACGCCATCGCGGTGACGTGGATGGTCAGCCAGTAGCTGTGGAGCGCCGGCACCAGGCTCCCCGGAGGGACGTAGAGCATGTAGGCGAGCCCCAGCAGCGCCACCGCCAGGCCCATCGCGGGCGCCCCCACCAGCCGCAGCCGGTGGCGCAGCGCCAGCACCAGGAAGGCGGTGACCATGATCAGGCTGATGCCGGTGGAGTACTCGTACATGTTCCCGAGCGGCCAGTGCCCCGCCTCCAGCGCGCGGGCCACGATCGACCCGAGGTGGAACGGCCACCCCGTCATCGCCGCCACCACGCCCACGTCGGAGAGCGCGCGCCGCCGGAAGGCGATGTGGAGGATGAAGGCGAGGAAGCCCACGAGGTAGGCGGCCACCGCCACCCAGAAGAGGGCGAGCGAGAGGGGGGTCCCGTGCATCCGGCGGCCAGTATAGACGCGTGGAGACCTCACGCCCGTTGGGCTCTTCACCCCAAGCCACCCCACCCCGCGTCCGGGCTGGCGACCTACAGGACGACGCCCTCGTCGATGCGGGCGAGGGCCTCGTGCTCGAGCAGGTCCTTGAGCTGGTCGAAGGCGTGGTCGGCGTCGGCGGCGTTGCGGCGCTCGACGAGGAGGGTGTTGACCACCCGGCCGATGAGGCCGGGGACCTCGTACTCGATGATCACCGTGACCCGGGTGCGGGTCCTCGCGGTGGCGCGGTAGTCGTTGCGGATCACGGCATGGATCTGGCCGGTGGTCTCGAGCACGCTGCGCTCGCCGGCGACCAGCTCGGTGACCACCGCCTCGCCGGGGAGGTGGCGGCCGAGCATGTTGTAGGTGAAGGCGTAGCGGGTTCCCACGGTCACCTCGCCGGCACCGTTCACGCGGCGGACCTCGGAGAGGTTGGGCCACCACTCCGGGGCCCGGGTCAGGTCGCTGACGTGGGCGAAGACCCGGTCGAGCGGGGAGTAGATCTCCCGGCTGAGCACGAGGTGCGACATCGCCATCCGAGGATGGCACGGCGCGACGTGGCTGTCGAGAGGGATCAGGCGCCGACGCCGGCGGGCAGGTGCAGCTCCGGCTCGGTGGCGGCGCGGACCTCGTCGACGCCGACCCCGGGAGCGAGCTCGCGGAGCACCAGCCCCTGCTCGGTGACGTCGATCACCGCCAGGTCGGTGACGATGCGGTGCACCACCCCCCGGCCGGTGAGCGGCAGCGAGCAGCTGCGCACGATCTTCGGGGAGCCGTCCCGGGCGGTGTGCTCCATCAGCACGATCACCCGCTTGGCGCCGTGGACCAGGTCCATGGCGCCGCCCATCCCCTTGATCATCTTGCCGGGGACCATCCAGTTGGCCAGGTCGCCCCGCTCCGAGACCTCCATGGCGCCGAGCACGGCGGCGTCGATGGCGCCGCCCCGGATCGCCCCGAAGCTCATCGCCGAGTCGAAGAAGGACGCGCCCGGCTGCACCGTCACCGTCTCCTTGCCGGCGTTGATGAGGTCGGGGTCCTCGTCGCCCGGGTAGGGGTAGGGCCCGACCCCGAGGATGCCGTTCTCCGCCTCGAGGAACAGGGTCACGCCGGGGGGGAGGTGGTTCGGGATCAGCGTGGGCAGGCCGATGCCGAGGTTGACGTAGGAGCCGTCCTCGAGCTCACGGGCCGCCCGGGCCGCCATCTGCTCGCGGGTCAGCGCCATGGTCAGCCCTCCTCACGGGGGCGGGTGGTCACCCGCTCGATGCGCTTCTCCCCGGGGCCGACCTCGACGATCCGCTGGACGAAGACCCCGGGCAGGTGGACCTGGTCGGGATCGATCTCGCCGGGCTCGACCAGCTCCTCGACCTCGGCGACGGTGATCCGCCCCGACATCGCGCAGAGCGGGTTGAAGTTGCGCGCGCTCTTGTTGAAGACCAGGTTGCCATGGCGGTCACCGCGGATCGCGTGCACCAGCCCGAAGTCGCAGACGATGCCCTCCTCGAGGATGTGGTCGCGGCCGCCGTAGCTCCGCGTCTCCTTGGCGGGGCTGGCCACCGCCACCGAGCCGTCGGCCCGATAGCGCCAGGGCAGGCCACCGTCGGCGACCAGCGTGCCCACCCCGGCGGGGGTGAAGAAGGCGGGGATGCCGCAGCCGCCGGCACGCAACCGCTCGGCGAGGGTGCCCTGGGGGGTGAGCTCGAGCTCGAGCTCGCCGGAGAGGTACTGGCGGGCGAACTCGCGGTTCTCGCCGACGTAGGAGCTGGTCATCCGGGAGATCCGCCGCGCGTACAGCAGCAGGCCCAGGCCCCAGTCGTCGACACCGCAGTTGTTGGAGACCACCCGGAGGCCGGTGGTGCCGGCGTCGTAGAGCGCCCGGATCAGCTCCATCGGGTTGCCGCAGAGCCCGAAGCCGCCGACCGCCAGGGTGGCTCCGTCGGGGATGTCCGCGACCGCCTCCGACGCGCTCGAGAAGACCTTGCCCATGACGCCTCCCTCTGCTGGCCGCGCCCCGCCGGTCACCCGGCGCGGACGGGCATTCGACCCTCCGCGCCGGGCGACATTATGCCCGCGCCCGGCTACGCGACCGCCGGCGCGACGACCGCCTCGCGCACCTCAACGGCATGGTTCGCGGTGCGCAGCGGGATCTCGCGGAGGAAGGCGGCGACCACCAGGGTGAGGGCGGCGCCGAGCAGGGCGACGATGAACACGTCGTGGATGGCGGCGGCGAGGGCGAGCCTCCCGGTTCCGCCGTGAGCGGCGAGCCGGGCGTTGAAGTAGGAGCCCATCACCGCGAGGCCGAGGGTCGCCCCGATCTGGCGCGAGAACTGCACCGCGCCGGTCGCCGAGCTCATCAGGCGGTGGGGGACGGCGTTCTGGGAGACCACGTTGAAGACCGGCATGGAGAGGCCCAGCCCGAGGCCGAGGATCACCATCGCCGGGGTCACCTGCCCCTGGGTCGACCCGGCGTCGAGCAGGGTGGTGAGGAAGATGCCCGCCGCGACGGCGCCCATGCCGGCGAGCGCCTGGATGCGGTACCGCCCGGTGCGCGAGATCAGCTGCCCGCCGGCGATGCTGGCCACGACCAGTCCCGCCATCAGCGGCAGCATGGTCAGGCCGGAGCTGGTGGCGTGCACCCCGACCACCCCCTGGAGGAAGAGCGGGATGTAGGTGATGGCACCGAACATCACCGCGCCCATGAGGAAGGTGACCGCGGTCGCGACCGAGAAGATCGAGGATCTGAACAGCTCGGGCGGCAGCACCGCCTCCGGGGTACGGCGCTCGTGGAGGAGGGCGACGACCATCAGCACGACGCCGGCGACCAGGCTGAGCCCGACCGGCGGGTAGCCCCAGCCGTCGGTGCCCTCGAGCGAGGCGCCGAGGACGAGGAGGGCCGCTCCCGCGGCGATCAGCGCGGCACCGGCGAAGTCGATCCGGGGCCTGATGCCGGAGCGGCGCATCGAGGGGAAGGTCCGCGCCAGCACCGCGAGGACGAGTGCGCCGATCGGGATGTTGACGTAGAAGACCCAGCGCCACCCGGCGTGGTCGGTGAGGCCGCCACCGACCAGCGGGCCAACCACGCTGGCGATGCCGAAGACGCCGGCCACCATGCCGGTGTACTTGCCGCGCTCGGCGGGCGAGAAGAGGTCGGCGATGACCGCGAAGGCGGTTCCGGTGAGCATCCCGGCGCCGATGCCCTGGAGCCCGCGGAAGCCGATCAGCCAGTTCATGCTCGGGGCCAGGCCGCACAGCGCGGAGCCCGCGAGGAAGGCGATGATCGCCGCCAGGAAGACGCGCTTGCGGCCGAGCTGCTCGGACAGCTTGCCCACCACGGGGACCACCGCTGTGCTGGTGAGCAGGTAGACGGTGGTCACCCAGGTGTAGCGGGTGACGCCGCCGAGCTCTCGGGCGATGGTGGGCATGGCGGTGCCGACGATGGTCTGGTCGAGCGCGGCGAGGAACATCGCCGCCATGACGCCGAGGAAGGTGACCATCCTGGGGTCGAGGCGGCGGCCCGGGGTGGTCGGGGCGGTGCGCCGGGTGGCGATCACTGGTGTGCCTCCATGGTTGCCGCCTCGACGAGGCGCAGGCAGAGATGGCGGAGCTGGTCGCGCTCCTCGTCGTCGAAGCCCGCGAGCAGCCGCTCGCTGATCTGCACCTGGAGGGCGATGGCGGCCTGGTGCCGCCGCTCCCCCTCGGGGGTGAGCCGGGCGATGACCGCGCGGCGGTCGTGGGGGTCGGGCACCCGCTCCACCAGCCCGGCGGCCTCGAGGCCGTCGACGACGCCGGTGGTGGTGCGCGGGGTGACGTTGCAGGCCATGGCGATGACCCGCATCTGCGCGCCGGTGCCGCCGAGGTGGCGGATGATCCCGAGCGCCTTGACCTGGGCGAGCGAGAGGCCGACCTGCTCGAAGGCGCGCTCCAGCAGGCTGCTCACCGTCTTGTCGGCGATGGCGACGGCGCTCAGGGTCTCGGTCCGGGGTCCGGCGGCGCCGAGGCGGGCGACCCGCTCGCGGATCGCCGGGGAGTAGAGGCGGCCCGCGGCGTCGTGCTCGAGCTTCCCGAGGGAGTACCTGAGCATCGCCGAGGCCGGATGGTCGGAGGTGGGGTGCGACATGGACCACATTATGCGGGGCAACTTAGTGTGGTCCCTCAGTATGTTACCGAGCCGTCACACGCCCTCCGGCCCCGACCTCAGCCGTTCCGGCCCCCCGGTGCGTGTTGGGCACGAGAGACGGCGACGACCACCCGGGCGCCCGCCGCAACGAGGGGAGTGATCGAATGAGCCACCTGAACCGGGCGCACCGGCGTCGCAGCCTGCTGGTGAGCCTGCTCGCCGCGGTGACCGTCGCCGGCGCCCTGACCGTGGCCGCGGGGCCGGTCCGGGCGGCGGCGAGGCCGGCGCCCACGCCGCCGTCGCCATGCGCGTACCTGCAGGCCAACCCGGCGCCCACCTGCCCGCCGCCCCCCTGCTACCCCACCCAGGGCGGCTCGGGGTTCGCCGCCTT
>DASXNK010000150.1 GCA_036495095.1 Candidatus Dormiibacterota bacterium
CCGCACCGCCCGGCACACCCGGACGATCCCCGGCACGTCGCTGACCCGCTCGGCCACCCGGTCCACCGCGGCGGCGTGCTCGGCCGCCGTGCGCTCCTGGGGGGCCACCCGGAGCACCACCACCCCCTCGCGGGGCAGGAGTTCGACGGGCAGCCCGGTGTCCCTGGCCGCGGCCCGGATGTTCGTCTGCAGCATCCGTTCGAACTGGTGCCTGTTACGGCCCTTGAGGACGACTTCGCCAAGCTTGAGGAGCACGCACGGCTCCCCGGCGGCCTGCTCCGCCGTCCCGGCCACGGTGACGGGATCGGTCATGGACATCCCTCCAGTGTGCCAGCTCTGGCCGCCAGCCATGACTGCCTGCTAGCGAGGGAAAATCAGATTATCCAGAACGTACGCGACTTCCTCCCCTTCGTCCTTGCTCCCGGGGAGCCGGGCGACGTACCGTGCGGGTGTGAACGCCGACGAGCGTGAGGAGATCGCCGCCTCGGTGGCGGCCCATGCCGAGCTCGGCCCGCGCTACGACGCGGCGCTCGCCGAAGGTCTTATCGAGCGCATCGGCGAGGAGATCGACAGGCGGGTGGACGCGCGGCTGCGCGGCATGGGCGCGGGCGGCACGGGCGCGGGACACCAGCAGGCGGCGCCGAGGCAGGGCTACCTGTCCCCCGGCCACCAGATCGTGCCGCCCGGCTACCCCGGCGACGCCGCTAGCAGGGCGCCCGCGGGCGCGTCGCCGGCTGGCGCCAGCTCGCCACAGGTGGCGCCCCGCCGTAACAACGGGGTCACCGGGATGATCCTGGGCCTCGGGTCGTTGGGCATCGGCATCGGCGCGACGGCCGCGGTGGTCAGCCACCACGTCGACGCCGTCGCCCAGGTGCTCATCGTGCTGGTGGTCTGGCTGGCCATCGTCGTCATCAACATCGCGCACTCGCAGCGGCGCTGACCGGGCTCTGAAGGGGCGATGATGTTCGAGCGGTTCACCGACCGGGCCAGGCGCGTCGTCGTGCTTGCCCAGGAAGAGTCCCAGCGGCTCAGCCACAACTACATCGGCACCGAGCACCTGCTGCTCGGCCTGCTCGCCGAGCGGGAAGGCATCGCGGCGCGGGCGCTCGAATCGCTGAACGTCACCCTCACCGCGGCACGCGAGCAGGTCGGGGAGATCATCGGGCCCGGACAGCAGCACCCGCACGGGCACATCCCGTTCACCCCCCGGGCGAAGAAGATCCTCGAGCTGTCGCTGCGCGAGGCGCTGACCATGGGCAGCGAGGTCATCGACACGCAGCACCTGCTGCTCGGGCTGATCGACGAAGGCGACGGCGTGGGCGCCCAGATCCTGCAGCGGCTCGGCGCGACCGCGCAGACCGTGCGGGAGGCGGTCACCATGCTGGCCGATTCCGAACTCGCGGCCGAGGTCACCGAAGCGCCGGGGCCGCAGGCGCGGGCCGTCTCGATGGGGCGCCAGCTGCGGATTCGCGCTGACGTGCTAGCCGAGGTGATGGACCTGCTGGCCAGCATCGACCGGCGGCTGTCCGCGATCGAGCGCCACCTCGGCATCGACGCCGGCCGGGAAGAACCGCCGGCCGCCGCGCCGGAGGCAGAGGCGCCGGAGGCAGAGGCGCCGGAGGGGGAGGCGGAGGCGGAGTAGCGCCGCAGACGCTTACCTCCAGTGGTCGAGCGGCAGCGGGCCGCGGCTGAGCACCGTGCGGATGGCGAAGGTGGACCGCGCCGTGGCGACCGCCGGGACGGCCAGGATCTGGTCGAGCAGCACCTTCTCGTAGCTGGCGAGGTCGGGAATGGCCGCCTCGATCAGGAAGTCGTCGCTCCCGGAGACCAGGTAG
>DASXNK010000151.1 GCA_036495095.1 Candidatus Dormiibacterota bacterium
GGGGGAGGTCGAGCGCCCGCGCCATCGCGAACACCTGGGTCTTGTAGAGGTCGCCGAGGGGGTTGAGGGCGTGGGCCATGTCGCCGTGGATGGTCCCGTAGCCGAGCAGCAGCTCGGTCTTGTTCGAGGTGCCGATCACCAGCGCCCGGTGGGCCCACGACATGTCGTAGAGGATGCTCATCCGCTCCCGGGCCATCTTGTTGCCGCGGCGGCCGCGGTCGGCGTCGGGGAAGCGGTCGAAGTAGGCGTCGACCTGGGGGGAGATGTCCGCCACCACCGGCTCGGCGAGGCCCAGCCGGGTGGCAACGGTGCGGGCGTCGGCCTCGGACTCGGGGCTGCTGGAGCGGTAGGGCATGATCACCGGCAGGACGTTCTCGGGCCCCAGGGCGCGGGCGGCGAGCGCCGCCACCAGGGCGGAGTCGACGCCCCCGCTCAGGCCGAGGACGACCCTTTCGAACCCGACCTTGCCGACCTCGTCACGGATGAATCCCAGGAGGATCTCGGTGACGACGTCGGTGTCAATCGAGAGTGCGTCGGCGGCGGAGACGGTCTGACTCATTGTCGATGAGATCCGGGCGCTCGTCGCGCAGCAGCGGGTAGGAGATGCGCACCCGGCGCAGGGTGCCGAGGTCGAGACGATGCCACATCAGCGTCTCCTCGGAGCCGCACGGCTCGGCCAGCGGCGCCCCCTGGGGCCCGACCACCCGCGATCCGCCCCAGAAACCGACGCCGTCCTCGAAGCCCACCCGGTTGCAGTACACCAGGTAGGAGGTGAAGAGCTGGGCATAGGTGCGGGTCATGCTGTCGTAGCTGAGGGCGGTTCCCAGCGCCGCCCCCTGGACGATGCCGCGGCCGGGCGACGCCGACGGGCAGAGGAACAGGTCCACCCCCTGCCGGGCGAGCAGGGCGGCCGCGCCGGGGTGCCACATGTCCTCGCAGATCAGCGTCCCCGCCCGCCAGGGACGGCGCGGGGCGGCGGCGGTCAGCGGGGCTTCGAAGGCGCGGAGCCGGTCGCCGGCGGCGAGGTAGCGGAGCTCGTCGAAGAGCCCGTAGGTGGGCAGGTAGCACTTCCGGTGGACGTGGACCGCGCGCCCGCCGCTGAGGTAGACGGCGGCGTTGTGGAAGCGCGCGTCGTCGCCCTCCAGCACCATGCCGACGACCGCGTCGATGCCGGTGCAGGCGGCGGCGAGCTCGGCCAGCTGGGGGGCGTCGCCGCGCAGGGCGACGTCGGGCACCAGGTCCTTGAGGAAGTACCCGGTGAGCGACAGCTCGGGGAAGACCACGAGGTGGCCGCCGCCGCTGCGGACGTCGTCGATGATGGCGAGGTGGCGCTCCAGGTTCGCGGCCACGTCACCGAGCCTCGGCGCGATCTGGGCGAGGGCGACGACCACGTCCCCCTCCTGCGCCTCGACCATCTCCCGGGACGCCTGGGAGGCGTCGTCGGGGACGCCGCGCCGGGGGGCGAGGCTGTCCTCCGCCCTCCCCCCCATCTGGATCACGAACTCGGGGGAGTCGGGGGAGTCGCCGCCGTCCGAGCCGCCGGTCTCCGTCATGCGGCGTCGTCACGGCCCGAGGGCACCGCCTCCTCGAGCACGACGCTTCGCGCCCGCGCCGCCTCGGGCACCCGGCCGGTGGTCACGAAGTCCTCGACCACCATCGGCACCCCGGCGGCGGGCTCGCGGACGACCAGCGCCTCGGGGAGCGCGCGCAGGAAGGTGGGCCCGTAGTCGCGGCTGTCGAGGCGGGGGTCGCAGAGCACGACCGCGCCGCGGTCGGCGGTGCGCCGGATCAGCCGCCCGAAGCCCTGGCGGAGGCGGAGCACCGCGGTGGGCAGCGCCAGCTCGGCGAAGGGGTCGCGGAGGAGCGCGCCGCGCGCCGCCACCAGCGGGTCGGACGGCACCGGGAAGGGCAGCTTGGCGATGATCACGCAGCTGAGCGCGTCGCCGGGGATGTCGATGCCCTCCCAGAAGGAGGTGGTGCCGAGCAGCACGCTCCGGGTGTTCTTGACGAAGCTGGAGAGAACCTGGCGGCGGGTGCCGTCGAGCCCCTGGCCGAGCACGGCGATGCCCTGGGCCTCCATGCGGGTGGCGAGGAGCGCGTGGACGTTCCGCAGCGGCGCGTAGCCGGTGAAGAGCACCAGGGTGCGGCCGCCCAGGCGGGTGGCCACCCCGGCGGTGAGGTCGGCGAGGGCGACGGAGTGGGCGGGGTCGTCGTGCGCGGGCACGTCGGTGGCGAGCACGCAGAGCGCCTGGGAGAGGAAGTCGAACGGCGAGGGCAGCACCAGCGCGTCCGCCCCCTCCCCCACCCCGGTGCGGGCGCGGACGAAGTCGACCGACCCGCCCACCGAGAGCGTCGCCGAGGTGAGGATGGTGGCGTCGGCGCGGTCGAAGACGCCGCCGGCGAGCCGCTCGCCGACCTGCAGCGGCGCCTCGTGGAGCTCGGCCTGCTCGGCGCGGAGCTCGAGCCAGCGGACGCTGTCCGCGGCGGGGGCGCAGAGCACCCGGTCGACCACCGCGGCCGCCTCCTCGACGGTGGCGGCGGCGAGCTCGAGCTCGTCGTCGGCCCGGTCGGGTTGGGGGAGCAGGCCGGGCTGCAGCGAGCCGCCGCCCTGGGCGGCGCGGAGCGCGGCCGCCGCCTCGCGCAGCCGGGCGCGGGCGTGGAGGGCGGAGCGCTCCAGGGGCCCGAAGCCGGCGCCGCCGCGGACCGCGTCGGTGAGACCGACGGTGGCGTTGCCGGGGTGGTCGATCCCGAGGGTGGCGGTGACGAAGCCCTTGACGTCGCCGAAGAGCCGCTGGGTGGCCTCGCGGGCGCGGGCCAGCGCCACCGCCAGATCGCCCTCGCCGTCCTGGCGGAGGCGGTCGAGGACGGCGAGCACGCCGGCGGCGCGCAGCTCGTGGCCGAGCTGCCGGGTGGCCGCCTCCTCGAGGCGGTGGGCCTCGTCGACGACCAGCGCCGAGTACGGGGTCAGCACCGTGCCCTGGCGCTCGGCGTCGGCGAGCAGCAGGGCGTGGTTGGTGATCACCAGGTCGGCGTCGGCGGCCGCCCGGCGCGCCGCGACCATGAAGCAGCGGCCGTCACGCCAGTTGGCGCAGGCGCCCCCCAGGCAGTCGCCGCTCTCCGACTGCACCCGCTCCCACAGCGCCTCCTCGGAGCCGGCCAGGCGCAGCTCGGCGCGGTCGCCGGTCTCGGTCTGGGCCAGCCAGCAGAGCAGCTTCAGCTTGAAGCGCAGCGTCTCCAGGGGGAGGCCGTGGCCGCCGTGGTCGGGGGTGGCGAGGAAGCGCTCCCAGCGGCGCAGCGAGAGGTAGTGCTGGCGGCCCTTGAGCACGGCGTGCTCGACCCGGGTGCCGAGCAGGGCCGAGACGGTGGCGAGCTCGCGGTCGGCGAGCTGCTCCTGCAGGGTGATGGTGTGGGTCGCCACCACCGCGCGCCGTCCCGTGTTCCGCGCCCAGAGGGCGAGTGGCACCAGGTAGGCGAGCGACTTGCCGGTGCCGGTGCCCGCCTCGACCATCAGCCGCCCGGAGCGCTCCAGCGTCTGGGCCACCGCCCGGGCCATCTGGAGCTGCGACTCGCGGTACTCGTAGCCGTCGCCGGCGGCCAGCGGGCCGGACGGGCCGAGCAGCTCGGCCGCCTCCTCGGCGAGCGGCCGGCCGGAGCCGGCCCCGGTGGTGGCGGCCACCGCCCGGATCCCGGAGCGGCCGCGGCTGCGCCCCGAGCCCACCCGCCATTCCCGCCCGGCCGCGCCGCCGCCCCCGATCACCTCCACGAGAAAGTCGCGGAGCGGGCCGCGGATCGGCGCCACCAGGTCGCGCATCGTCGCCAGCAGCCCCTCGGGGAGCGACTCGGCGACCTCGACGAGGTGGGTGAAGAGCAGCCGGGTGGCCTCGGCGTCGCTGCCGGCGCGGTGGGGGCGCAGGTGCTCGATGTCGAGCGCCCGGCTGAGCAGCGGCAGGCTGTGGCTGGCGGCGAGGGGCAGCAGGATGCGGGCCAGCTCGAGGGTGTCGAGCACGGTCCGGCCGGCGAATGCGCCGGGCACCAGCGCCGCGCAGAAGGCGAGGTCGAAGGCGGCGCCGTGGGCGACCAGCCGGGCGCCGTCGCAGAAGTCGGCGAGCTGGGCCGCCCCCTCCACCCCGGAGGGCGCGCCGCTGACGTCGGCGTCGCCGAGCCCGGTGAGCCGCTGCACCGCCAGGGGGACGGGGACGCCGGGGTCGACGATCACGTCGAGGCGGTCGACCGCCCGCATGTCCCGGCCGAAGCGCACCGCCGCGATCTCGATGATCCGGTCGCTCCGCGGGGACAGACCGGTGGTCTCGAGGTCGAATGCGACGAAGTCTGCTGCAGCCACGCTGGGGCGATTGTACGTTCGGGTCCGGATCGAGCTTGACGGATAGACTCGACGGCCTCGTGTCCAGCGCCGTCCACTCCGCACAGCCGTCCCCGGTGACCCCGCCGGGCACCGATGGCGTGGTGGTGCTCCGCTTCGCCACCACCGCCGCCGAGCGCGGCGTCGTCGAGGAGTGGCTGGAGCGCGAGCGCCCCCGGCTCGGCGGCCGGGTCGCGGTGGTCGACGCCGGCGACGCCAGCCTCGTCGCGCGGCTCGACCAGGCCGCCGGCGACCCCCGGGTGGTGCCGGTGCGGGTGACCTGGATGCCCCGGCAGGGAGGCGGCCGCGACCGCGGCGCGGGGATCGCCGGCCTCCTCGAGCACACCCGCCTCCTCCGCCGCGACCCCGGCCGGCGCCGGGTCGTCGCCGGCGAACCGGCCACGGTCAGCGCCCTGCGCAGCCGCTTCGAGGCGAGCACCGGCGGTGGTGGCGGGGCGGAGTTCGCCGGCTTCGTGCGCCGCCAGGCGGTGCTCGCCCTGGAGCGCGCCGAGCGGCGGCTGCTCGGCGACCGCTACAAGGTGGCGCGGCTGGTCGGCGACGAGATCACCTCCAGCGCCCGCTTCCGCGAGCGGGTCGCCGAGCTCGCCGCCCGGCTGGACCGCCCCGATTCGGAGGTGCTCGCCGAGGCCGCCGGGTACCTCGAGGAGATGGCGGCGAGCTCGAGCCGGCTGGCGATCGACGCCTGGGAGCAGCTGATCCGGGTCGCGCTCCGCGGCCACGCCATCGGGGTCGACGCCGCCCGGCTCGACGAGCTGCGGGGGCTCGGCCGCCACCGGGCGCTGGTCTTCCTCCCCAGCCACCGCTCCTACGTGGACCCGCTGGTGCTCCGCACCGCGCTCCACGAGCACGGCTTCGCCCCCAACCACGTGCTCGGCGGGGTCAACGTCGCCTTCTGGCCGGTCGGCCCGCTGGCGCGGCGCAGCGGCTACGTGTTCATCCGCCGGAGCATCAGGGACAACCCCGTCTACAAGCTCACGCTCCGGGAGTACGTCGGCTACCTGGTGCGCAAGCGCTTCAACCTGGAGTGGTACATCGAGGGGGGCCGCAGCCGCACCGGCAAGCTCCGGCCGCCCCGGCTGGGGCTGCTCGCCTACCTGGTCGAGGCGGTGATGGAGGGCGCCGCCGACGACGTGCTGCTGGTGCCCACGTCGATCGTCTACGAGCACCTGCCCGAGGTCGGCGCCATGGCCGCCGAGGGCACCGGGGGCGCCAGGCAGCGCGAGGGGTTCGGCTGGTTCCTCCGCTACCTGCGCCAGCAGTCGAGCAGCCACAGCGTGGTCCACGTCCGCTTCGGCGAGCCGCTCTCGCTGCGCGAGGGGATGGAGTCGAGCAGCAACGGCAGCCGCTCCGGCCACGCCGTCGAGAAGCTCGCCTTCGAGGTGCTGCACCGGATCAACCGGGCCACCCCGGTGACCGCCCCCTCGCTGGTCACCCTCGCCCTGCTCGGCGCCGAGGACCGTGCCCTCACCCTCGACCAGGTGTGCGCCAGCCTGGTGCCGCTGTCCGGCTACGTCGAGCGTCGCGGCCTGCCCACCACCGAGGGGGCGACCTCGACCGAGCCCCGGGCGGTGCGCCGCGCGCTCGAGGCGCTGGAGGGTCAGGGGCTCGCCGACCGCTTCGCCGAGGGCGTCGAGCCGGTCTGGCGGGTGACCCCCTCCCGCCACCTCGAGGCCGCCTTCTACCGCAACGGCGTCGCCCACTTCTTCGTCAACCGCGCGCTGGTGGAGCTGATCGTCGTGCGGGCGAGCGAGGAGCGCCTGGAGGACCCGGTGCTCGGCGCCTGGGAGGAGGCGCTGCGGCTGCGCGACCTGCTGAAGTTCGAGTTCTTCTTCGCCGGCAAGGCGGCCTTCGCCCAGGAGCTGCGCGACGAGCTCGCCGTCTTCGACCCTGAGTGGGAGCAGCGCGCCGGCGACCCCGAGGCGATCCTGGAGCGGCTCACCGGCTCCCACCTCTACCTCGCCCACCGCATCATCCGCCCCTACGTCGAGGCCTACCTGGTGGTCGCCGAGCGGCTCGCCGCCCGCGATCCCCGGGAGCCGATCGAGGAGAGGGCCTTCCTCCGCGAGTGCCTCGGCGCCGCCCGCCAGCTGCGCCTGCAGCAGCGGCTGCACAGCCCCGAGGCGATCTCCACCGAGCTGTTCCGCACCGGCCTCGCCCTCGCCGCCAACCGCGACCTCGTCGACCCCGGCCGCGAGGCCGTCGCCGAGGGCCGCCGCGCCCTCGCCGACGAGCTCCGCACCGTGGTGCGCCGGCTCGAGAGGATCCGCGACCTGGCGCTGCGGGCGCCGCGGACATGAGCTCGCTGATCGGACGGGGCGGGGTGAGCGCAGGCGGCTCCGACGCCGGAGCGAGGGGGGGGACACCCCCCCTGTGAACATGAGCGGGCTGGCGGCGCGCATCGCCGAGGTGGAGGCGGGGCCGAAGGGGCCCGGCGTCGGCGCCTTCTTCGACTTCGACGGCACCCTGATCGCCGGCTACTCGGCCACCGTCTTCTACCTCGACCGCCTGCTCAAGCGGCAGGTGAGCCCGCGGGAGCTGGCCAGCACCCTGATCGCCGGCGCCGAGATGAGCCTGCGCGGGAGCGACGTCACCGGGCTGATGCGGATCGCCGCCCGGGCGATGGCCGGGCACTCCGAGGACGAGCTCACCGAGCTGGGCGAGCGCCTCTTCGTGCAGCGCATCGCCGGCATGGTCTACCCGGAGGCGCGCGCCCTGGTGCGGGCCCACCAGCGCGCCGGCCACACCCTGGTGCTGGCCTCGTCGGCGACCCGCTACCAGGCGGGCCCGCTGGCCGAGGACCTCGGCTTCGACCACCTGCTCTGCTCGCAGGTCGAGGTGGAGCGCGGCATCATCACCGGCAACCTCCAGGGGGAGGTGCTCTGGGGGGAGGGCAAGGCGCGGGGGGTCCGCGAGCTGGCACGGCGCCTCAAGCTCGACCTCGACGCCAGCTACGGCTACGCCAACGGCGACGAGGACGTTCCCTTCCTCGAGACCGTGGGCAACCCCCGCCCGCTCAACCCCCAGGACGGGCTGCGGCGGACGGCGATGCGCCGGGGCTGGCCGGTGGTGCGCTTCGCCGACCGCGGCCGCCCCGGCGCGGAGCAGCTGCTCCGCACCGGGGCGGCGCTCACCGGGCTCGCCGCCGCCGGGGCGGTGGGCGCCGGCCTCGGGCTGCTCAACGGCAGCCGGCGCCAGGCCGCGAACCTGGCCACCTCGGTGGGCTCGGACGTCGCCCTGGCGCTCGCCGGGGTGCGGCTGAACGTCACCGGCGAGGAGCACCTCTGGAGCCACCGCCCCGCGGTCTTCGTCTTCAACCACCAGAGCTCGATGGACGTGCCCATCGTCGCCAACCTGGTCCGCCGCGACCTCACCGGGGTGGCGAAGAAGGAGGCGTCGCGCGACCCCCGCTTCGCCCTCCTCGGCATGGTCGCCGGGGTCGCCTACGTCGAGCGGGGCAACACGGAGCAGGCCCGGGCGGCGCTCGCCCCCGCGGTGGAGAAGCTCCGCGCGGGCATCTCGCTGGCGATCGCCCCGGAGGGCACCCGGTCGGTGACCCCGCGGCTGGGCCGCTTCAAGAAGGGCGCCTTCCACGTGGCGATGCAGGCCGGCGTCCCGATCGTGCCGATCGTGATCCGCAACGCCGGCGAGGTGATGTGGCGGGGCTCGTTCCTGGTGCGGCCGGGCACCGTCGACGTCGCCGTCCTCCCCCCCATCGCCACCCGGGACTGGGGGGTCGAGGACCTGCCCGGCCACGTCGCCGACCTCGAGCGCCGCTACCGCGAGACCCTCGACGACTGGCCCGACGGGCGCCGCGATCTGCCCGGCCGCGCCCGGCGCCGGCCACCGGCGCGGCTCGAGGTGGCGGTGGAGCCGCCGGGCGGCAACGGGGCCGCCGCCCCGGTCAGGCGTAGAGCGACTCGATCTCCGCGGCGTACTTCTCCGCGATCGGCCGGCGCTTCAGCTTCATCGTCGGAGTGAGCTCGACGCCGCCGGGCTCCCAGGCATCGGGGAGCACGGCGAAGCGCTTGATCTGCTCGACCCGCGAGAGCCGCTGATTGGCGGCCGCGACCGCCTCCTCGAGGGCGGCGCGCACCCGCGGATCGGCGGCCAGGGCGTCCAGGGTGGCGCCGTCGACACCCTGGGTGGCCGCCCAGGAGGCGGCGCCGTCGGGGTCGAGCACCAGCAGCGCGGTGTTGAACGGGCGGCGGTCGCCGATACACACCGCCTGGCCGATCAGCGGGCTGGCGGTCTTCAGGGTGCTCTCGATGTTGGCCGGCGACATGTTCTTGCCGGCGGCGTTGATGATCAGCTCCTTCTTCCGGTCGACGATGCTGATGTAGCCCTCGGTGTCGATGGTGGCGATGTCGCCGGTGTGGAGCCAGCCCTCGGCGTCGATCGCCTCGGCGGACTTCTCCGGCTCGTTGCGGTAGCCGCGCATCACGGTGTCGCCGCGGACCAGCAGCTCGCCGTCGTCCGCCAGGCGCACGTGGACGCCGCTGAGGGCCACTCCGACGGTGCCGATGCGGGCCCGCCCGGGGACGTTGATGGTGCCGCAGCAGGAGACCTCCGACATCCCCCAGAGCTCGAGGATGGGCAGGCCGAGGGCGTCGAAGTACTCGAGCAGCTCGGTGGCGATCGGGGCGGCCCCCGACACCAGCCAGCGGGCCTGGTCGAGGCCGAGGCGGCGGCGCAGCGGGGCGAGCACCAGCTCGTCCGCCCGGCTGCACTCGGTGAGCAGCGCCGGGTCGGGGCCGGGACCCTCGCCCCTGATCTCCGCCTGCTCGGCGCGCACCCGGCGCAGCCCGCAGTCGATCGCCCAGCGCATCGCCCGGCGCCGCTCCTCGTCGGGGTCGGTGGCGGTCGCCGCCTCCAGCCCGGCGTGGAGCCGCTCCCAGACCCGGGGCACCGCGCCCCAGATGGTGGGACGCACCTCGGGGAGCGCGGCGCCGACCACGCGCGGGTCGGGGCACGCGGTGACCTCCACCCCGAAGGCCATCCCCGTGTAGTGGGCCGCCCAGCGGTCGGCGATGTGCGCGGAGGGCAGGTAGGAGACGGTGCGGTCGCCGGGGAACACCGCCAGCAGCGCGGAGGTTGCACGCAGCTGGGCGACCATGTTGGCGTGGGTGATCTCCACCCCCTTGGGCGGCCCGGTGGTGCCCGAGGTGTAGATGAGGGTGAGCAGGTCCTGGGGCCCGACCTGCCGCCAGGCCGCCTCGAGGTCGACATCGCCCTCGCCCTCCGCCTCCAGCCGCTCCAGCGCCACCGTGCCCTCCGGGGCGCCGTCGACGCAGATCACGTGCTCGACGCCCGAGGCCGCGGCGGCGGCGAGCACGATGCCGGCGAACCGCGCCTCGCAGAGGGCCACCCGGTTGCCCGCGTTGCGGAAGAGGTAGGCGACCTGGTCGGCGGGCAGGGTGTTGTAGACCGAGAACGGCGCGGCGCCGAGGTGCATCGCCGCGGTGTCGCAGATGTTGAACTCGGGACGGTTGGTCATCATCAGCGCCACGGTGTCGCCGTGGCGCACCCCGAGCCGGTGCAGCCCGGCGGCGACGCGGGCCACCCGGGTGGCGTACTCGCCCCAGGTGACGCGGGTGCCGCCGCCGGCGCTGCGCAACGCCACCGCGTCGGGCCGCGCCGCGGCGGTGCGCTGGAAGGCCTCGCAGAGGCTGGACACGTCGAGTGCGCTCATGGTCTCGCCTCCCCCTCGGTGTGAGCGTCGAGCCAGCCGGTGATGTCGGCGAGCACCTCCGCCTGCTCCGGCTCGTTGAGGATCTCGTGAGAGAGCCCGTCGTAGATCCTGAGGGTTCGATCGGCCGAGCCGGCGCGCTCGTGCACCATCCGGCTGCCCGCCACCGGGACGATGGCGTCGGCGCCGCCGTGCATCACCAGGAGCGGCAGCCGCAGCGCCGGCGCCGCCGCCGGGAAGCCGTCGGCGGCATCCGCCATCTCCGCCACGGTCCGCGCCGGCAGCTTCCCGTGGAAGACCAGGGGGTCGTCCCGATAGGCGTGCACCACCGCCGGGTCGCGGCTGACCAGGGCTGGGTCGACCGCCACCACACCCAGGGCGGGCGCGACCCGGGAGAGGACGCGCACCACCACCCTGAGCACCGCCGGGGCGTCGAGCTGCGCCACCGCCCCGGAGAGCAGCAGGCCCTCGAGCCGCTGCTGGTATCGCAGCCCGTAGGCCAGCGCGATGCAGCCGCCCATGCTGTGCCCGAGCAGGAATACCGGGCGCCCGGGGTGACGGTTGCCGGCCACCAGGACGAACGCGTCGAGGTCGGCGACCACGTGGTCGATGCGGTCGACCAGGGCGCGGCGCCCGGTGGTGCGGCCGTGGCCGCGGTGGTCGAGGGCGTGCACGGCGTAGCCGGCCGCGACCAGGTGCGCGGCGACGTGGGCATAGCGGCCGGAGTGCTCGCCCGCGCCGTGGGCGATCACCACCACCGCCCGGGGCTCGCCCTCGGGCAGCCACGCCTGCCAGTAGACCTGGATGCCGCCGGTGCCGGCGAGGCGTCCCTCCACGTGCTCCACTCTCAGCCTCCGGTGTGCGATGCCAGTGCCAGCACCTCGGCGAGCCCCTCGCCGAGGCAGTCGAGGAAGCGGTCGACGTCGGTGACCGCGGCGGCGTCGCAGTTGACTCCGATGCAGCAGGTGTCGACGTGGGAGACCAGCCCGGTCATCACCGCGCAGCCGGGCAGCGGTCCGAACGGGTACATGCGCTCGATCCGCGCCCCGGCGATGTACACCGGGTGGGGGATGCCGGGCACGTTGCTCGCCTGGAGGTCGAGGCCGCCGGTCAGGGCGGCGTACCAGCGGGTGATCAGCGGGGTCGGCACCAGGCTGAGGGCGGGGGCGAGCAGCCCGAGGGCGTCGGCGGCGGGCTCGGCGCGGGCGCCGAGGACGAGGTCGTGGATCAGCCGGATCCGCTCGCCGGGGTCGGGCTCGCCCACCGGCGCGGCCAGCCGCGCCCCGGCGAAGCGGTTGCCGCCCATCGGGTGGTCGTCGCGGCGGAGGCTGACGGGCATCGCCATCGGCAGCTCGTCGACGGCCACCCCGAAATGCTCGTGGTAGCGCCGGACGCCGCCGCGGCCGGCGGCGACATCGGCGTCGCCGTGGGTGCCGCCGGCGGCACGGCCGGCGGCGCGGAGCGCGTCCACCCCGCACTCCAGGGCGCCGAAGCGCCAGGAGAGGCTGCGCCCACGGAGCAGTGGCGAGGGGGGCGCCGGCGGCGGCGCCAGCACCCGCTGCAGCGAGCGCCCGAACCGCAGCGCGCCGCCGACGGCGTCGACCGGGTCGGCGGCGAGCCGCCCGAGCGCGATCATCCCGGACCCCAGGTGGCGCCCCGCCTCGGCCGGCGCCGCCCGCAGCCGGCGCCGCACCTGGCCGCCGAGGACCGACAGCGGCGAGATCCGCGCCGGCTGGGGCGGCGGCGGCATCGGGGTGCGCCGCGAGGGCTCGCGGCGGCGGCTGTGGAGCAGGCTGAGCAGCTGGATGCCGCCCATCCCGTCGGTCACGCTGTGGTGGATCTTGAACAGGTAGGCGGCGCCGCCGCCCTCCATTCCCTCGACGAGCAGCGCCTCCCAGAGCGGCCGGGCGCGGTCGAACGGGGTCATCGCCATCTGCTCGGCGAGCTCGAGCACCTGGGTGAGGGTGCCGGGCGGGGGCACCCGGGCGCGGCGCAGGTGGTGGTGGAGGTCGAAGTCGGGGTCGGCGGCCCAGGCCGGGGCGCCGAGGTGCAGCGGCGGCTCGACCACCCGCTGCCGCGCCCGCGGCACCAGCCGGGTGCCCCACTGGTGCGCGGCCACCAGCCGCCGCCAGTCGGGGGCGCGGTCGAGGACGTCCACGACGGTCATCGGCGAGCGCAGCCGGGGGTCGCTCTCGGCCCGCCACATCAGCGCCTCGAACGGGCTCATCTCGCCGGCGGTGGCCCACGCGGCGGCGGCCGCCCAGGCCTCCTCGTCGGTCTGCGGGAGGGCGGCGCGGGCCATCGGTCAGCCCGCCGCCAGCTCGGTGGTCGGCCTCCGGCGCATCAGCCCGCGGAAGGCCTCCTCGGGGCTGCGACCCTCGTTGACCACCATGTGGACCTCGTGGGCGATGGGCACCTCGACGCCGTGCTCCTCGGCGAGCTCGATCACCACCCGCGAGGTCCTGACCCCCTCGGCGACCATCTTCATCTCGCCGGTCACCTCGTCGATGGAGCGTCCCCGGGCCAGCTCCACCCCGACCCGCCGGTTGCGGCTCTGCGGGCTCATGCAGGTGGCGAGCAGGTCGCCCATGCCGGCGAGGCCGGCGAAGGTGTGCCGCTCTCCGCCCATCGCCACCCCGAGACGGGTGAGCTCGGCGAGGCAGCGCGAGATCACCAGGGCGAGGGTGTTGTCGCCGGTGCCCAGGCCCGAGGCCATGCCCGCGGCGATGGCGAAGACGTTCTTCAGCGCCCCGGCGATCTCGGCGCCGCAGACGTCGGTGCCGGTGTAGACGCGGAACAGGGTGCTGCGGAAGATCTCCTGGAGGGCGGCGGCGACGCGCAGGTCGGGCATCGCCACCAGCGCCGCGGCGGCGTAGCCGTCGAGGATCTCCCGGGCCAGGTTGGGCCCGGCGAGCACCCCGGCGGGATGGCCGGGGAGCACCTCGGCGATCACCTCGGTCATCCGCGCCCGGGTGCCCTGCTCCAGGCCCTTGCTCAGACTGATCACCGGCACCCAGGGGCGCAGGTGCGGTGCCGCCTGCTCCAGCACCTGGCGGAAGCCGTGGCTCGGCACCGCCATCACCAGCACGTCGGCCTCGCCCGCCGCCTCGTCGAGGGCGGCGGTGGCCCGGAGCCCGGGGTCGAGGAGGCGGTCGGGGAGGTAGGCCTGATTGGTGTGCTCGGAGGCGATCTCCTCGGCGACCTCGGGGCGGCGCGACCAGATCGTCGTGGGGGTGCGCCGCGCCACCATGGACGCCACCGTCGTGCCCCACGACCCCGCCCCCACCACCGTCACGCCGGGCTGGCGGCTCACGGTGAGGTCGCCGCCGCGCCGGTCCGCGCGCCGGCCCCGCGGTAGCGCTCGGGGACGAGCTCGGCGATCCGCGCCATGATCCAGTCGGCGCTCTCCTGGTTGCCCATCGGCGGGTCGGGGAGGTGCACCGGAGCGCCGTAGCGGACGTGCACCTCGGCCCGCCGGGGCATCACCACCCCCCTCGGCATCGCGTTCTCGCTTCCCCAGACCCCGACCGGCACGATCGGGGCGCGGGAGCGGCGGGCGATCAGGCCCACCCCCGGCTCGGCGCGCTGCAGGGTGGCGTCGGGGCTGCGCGTGCCCTCCGGCATCATGATCAGCACCCGCCCCTGGGCGAGCACCGCCAGCGAGCGGCGGATCGCCAGCCGGTCGGCGGTGTGGCGCTGCACCGGGAAGGCGTTGTAGCCGGCGATGATCCAGCCGGTGGCCGCCCTCTCGAACGCCTCGGCCTTGGCCATGTAGTGGACGTCGTGGCGGCGGATGAGCGCGCCGATCAGGGGCGGGTCGCAGGTGGCGAGGTGGTTGCCGGCGACGATGCAGCCGCCCCGGGGGACGTTCTCCAGCCCCTCGACGTGGAGACCGTCACGGAGGAAGAGCCACATCAGGCTGAGCATCAGCCGCCGCTCGAACGGGTACAGCGGCGAGGTGCGGATGGAGGGGACCACGGGGCGCATGGCTCAGCAGCCGGGGACGCCGGCGCGCCGGCACAGCTCGAGGGCGAGCTCGGCGACCTCGTCGATGCCGTGGGCGCCGGTGTCGATGACGTGGGCGCCGTCGGCACGGCGCAGCGGGGCGACCGCGCGTCCGGAGTCGCGGGCGTCGCGCTCGGCGACCTCCGAGTGCAGCTGGGCGGCGTCGACGGCGGTGCCCCGGCGGCGCAGCTGGACCTCGCGCCGCGACGCCCGCACCTCCGGGGCGGCGTCGAGGTAGAGCTTCACCTCGGCCCCGGGGAAGACCACGGTTCCGCAGTCGCGGCCGACCGCCACGGCGCCGGCGGCGGCGGCCTCGCGCTGGGGGGCGAGGAGGGCGCGCCGCACCCCCTCCATGCCGCTCAGCGCGGTCAGCAGCGGAGCGTGCCGAGGGTCGCGGGCGGCCTCGGTGGCATCCTCCCCGTCGACCCGCACCGTCCAGGCGCCCGAACCGCCGGAGGGATCGGTGTTCAGCTCGATGCGCACCGAGCCGGCGAGGCGTTCGGCGGCGGCGGGGTCGGTGCCGTCGAGCCCGGCCCGCACCGCGGCGACGGTGAGGCCGCGGTAGAAGAGCCCGGTGTCGACCAGAGGCAGGCAGAGCGCGGTCGCCAGCCGCCGTCCCAGGGTGCTCTTGCCGCTGCCCGCGGGACCGTCGACGGTGATGAGCAGGCTCATACCTCGTCCGCGGGGGGCTCGGCGAGGCCGGTGGCGGCGCGCAGCTCGGCCTCCTCGGCGGGGCGCAGCCTGCGGCTGGTGCCCTCGGCGAGCCGGCCCAGCCGGAGCGGGCCGAAGCCCACCCGCCGCAGGTCGGTGACCACCAGGCCGGCGGCCGCGCAGAGCCGGCGCACCTCGCGGCGCCGCCCCTCCCCCATCTCCAGCTCGAGCAGGGTGGCGTCGCGATGGTCGCCGGTGACCACCTCGGCGGCCAGCGCCCGGGCGGGGCCGTCGTCGAGCCGCACCCCGGCGAGCAGGGTGCGCAGCGCCGCCCTCGGCACCCGGCCGCGCACCGACACCGCGTAGCGCTTGCGGATGCCGTAGCGAGGATGGGTGAGGCGAAGGGACAGATCGCCGTCGGTGGTCAGCAGCAGCAGCCCGCGGCTGTCGGTGTCGAGCCGGCCGACCGGGAACAGCCCTGCCGAGTCCTCGACCAGGTCGAGCACGGTGGGCCGGCCGCCGGGGTCGCTGCGGGTGCTCACCACCCCCACCGGCTTGTTCAGCATCACGGTGCGGTACTCGAGCGCCGGGGGCACCGGCCGGCCGTCGACGGCGACGCCGTCGCGCACCGGGTCGACGAGCATCCCCAGCGCGGCGCGGCGGCCGTTCACCGCCACCCGGCCGGCCTCGATGAGCAGGTCGGCGCCCCGCCGGGAGGCCACGCCGCGACCGGCGAGGTAGCGGTTGAGCCGCTGCGGCGCGGGCGACTCGGCCGCGGTCATCCCGGCCCCGCAGGCGGCTGCCCGGAGGCGGCCGCGGAAGCCTCGCGCACCGGCTCCTCCTCCTCGGCGGCCTCCTCCCACCGCTCCGCGGGCAGCTCGGGGATCACCGTTCCCTCGGGCAGCGGCGGCAGGTCCTCGACGCGTTCCAGGCCGACGACCTCGAGGAAGCGCAGGGTGGTGGCGAAGAGGCGGGGGTGCCCGGGGCTGTCCTGACGGCCGACCTCGGCGACCAGGCCGCGCCGCTCCAGGCTCTCGAGCACCGCCTCGCAGTTCACCCCGCGGATCGCCTCGACGGCGGCACGGGTGAGCGGCTGCCGGTAGGCGACGATCGCCAGGGTCTCGAGGGCGGGCCGGCTGAGCCGGCTGGGACGCTCCGGGTTGAGGGCGCGCTGCACCGCCCAGACCACCTCGGGGCGGGTGACCAGCTGCACCTCGTCCTGGTGGCGCTGGAGCATCAACCCGCGGCCGCGGAGGCGGATCGCGAGGGTCTCTGCGGCGACCGCCAGGTCGCCGGGGCTGCGGCCCAGCACCGCCGCCGCCTCGGCGAGGGTGAGGCTGCGGTTGAGCGCGAAGCAGACCGCCTCGAGGGCGGTGTCGAGCTCCTCGGCGGGCAGGCCGACGACGCTGTCGGGGATGGCGCGGTCGAGGTCCGGGTCAGCCATGGGCCTGGACCGCGACCGCGGTCACGGTGATCTCGCCGAAGCTGTCCGCCTGATCGACCCGGGCCTCGCCGCGCTTGATCAGCTCGAGGAGGGCGAGGAACGCGGCCACCGCCTCCAGCCGGGATCGCGCCCCGGCGAAGACCTCGTCGAAGCCCAGCGTGCCCCGGCCGGCGAGCAGGGCGCGCAGCTCGACCGCCTTCTGCTCCACCGAGAAGCTGCTCGCCGGCACCTCGAGCAGGTCGGCCTCGGGGAGGCGCTCGAGCACCGCGCGGAAGGCGCTCAGCAGCCGCTCGGGAGGGATGGCCAGCCGCTCGGAGGGCACCACCTCGGGGCAGACCGTGCTGAGGAAGCTCCGCGCCCCCTGCTCGGAGACGTCGGCGAGCAGCGCCTCGGCGGCGGCGCGGAAGAGCCGGTACTCGGCGAGGCGGGCACCGGGGTCGTCGACCGGCGCGCCGTCCTCGGCGGCCGCCTCCTCGGCATCGATGGCGCCGTCGGGGAGCAGCCGGGCGGCCTTGAGGGAGAGCAGCCGCGAGGCCAGGCTGAGGAAGTCGGCGAGGTCGCGCGGGTCGGTGTCGGTCTCCTCGAGGCGGGCCCGGAAGCCGGCGGTGATCTGGCTCACCGGGATGGCGGCGAGGTCGACGTCGCCGCGCTGCGCGGTCGCCACCAGCTGCTCCAGGGGGCCGCGGAAGCCGGGTACGTCGACCGGGAAGCGCACCGCGGGCGTCTCCGGGGCGGCCTCGGAGGGCGGCTCCTGCTCACTCATCGCGCCCAATGGTACGAGCGGGGCGGAGTGCCGGCGTCGCCGCCTCCGCCAGCAGCTCGCGCGCCCGGGCCAGCGCCGCCTCGGTGGGGGTGCCGGACATCAACCGGGCCACCTCGGCGGCGCGCTCCTCGCCCTCGACCGCGCCGACCGAGGCCTCGACACGCCCGCCGCGGTCGCGCTTGGCGACCACCAGGTGGCGGGTGGCGGGCGCCGCGATCTCCGGCCGGTGGGTGATCACCAGCACCTGGCGGCGTCGGGCGACCGCGGCCAGCACCTCGCCGACGCGGGCCGCGGTCTCGCCCCCGAGGCCGGTGTCGACCTCGTCGAGGACCAGCGTCGGACAGTCGTCGGCGTCGGCCACCACCGCGCGCAGCGCCAGCCCGAGCCGCGACAGCTCGCCGCCGGAGACCCCCTCGTCGAGGGGCAGGGGCACCTCGTCGCGGTTCGCCCCGAGCCGGAACTCGACCCCGTCGACACCCTCGGCACCGCAGGCCACCGGGACGCCGTCGAGCTCGAGGCCGGCCTCGTCGGGGGTGCGATGGAGGCCCACCCGGAAGCGGGCGTGGGGCAGCCGCAGCCGCCGGAGCTCGGCGGTGACCGCCCGCTCCAGCGCGGTCGCGGCGGCGCGGCGGCCCCGGCTCAGCGCCGCCGCCGCCTCCGCGGCCCGGGCCCGGCTCGCCTCGGCGGCGGCGGCGAGCCGCTCCGGGGTGCGGTCGCCGCCGGCGGCCTCGAGCTGCGCGGCCGCCTCGTCGAGGCGGGCGATCGCGGTCTCGAGGCTGCCGCCGTGGCGCCGCCTCACCCGCTCGAGGACGTCGAGCCGCTCCTCCACCACGGCGAGGCGGCGGTCGTCGACCTCGCACTGGGCGGCGAGCCGGCGGGCCCGGCGGCCCAGCTCGGTGAGCTGGGAGACCAGCTCGCCGCCGGCCTCGACGAGGGCGCCGAGCTCGGTGTCGCCGGTGGCGGCGGCGACCGGGCGGCCGGCGGCGACGGCGGCGGCCACGAGGTCGGCCGCCGAACCCTCCTCCCCGCCGCTGCAGGAGGCGCCGAGAGCGTCGGCGGCGGCGCGCAGCCGGGCGGCGCCGCGCAGCCGGACGCAGTCGGCGGCGAGGGTCGCGTCCTCGCCCGGGGTGAGCTGGAGCGGCCCGAGGTCCTCGACCAGGTCGCGGGCGCGGTCGAGCTGCTCGCGGTCGCGCGCCGCCAGCGCCCCGGCGAGCCGCTCGGCCTCCTCGGCGGCGCGCCACTCGGCGACCGCGGCGGCGGTGGCGCGGCGGGCGGCGGCCACGGCCTCGCCGCCCATCGCGTCGAGCAGCCGGCGCTGCCACGCGGACCGGAGCAGGCGGTGGCTCTCGCCCTGGGCGGTGATCTCGACCAGCTGCTCGCCGATCTCCCGGAGGGTGGCGATGGAGACCAGCGAGCCGTTCACCCGGCAGCTGCCCCGGCCGCTGGCGGGGATGTCGCGGGAGAGGGTGAGCAGCTCCTCGACGGCGATGCCCTGGGCGGAGCAGAGCTCGCGCACCCCGGCCGGCACGGTGTCGAAGACGGCGGCGACGCTGGCGCGCTCACGGCCGCGGGCGACCACCTCGCCGTCGACCCGGCCGCCCAGGGCGAGGCGCAGGCCGGTGACGCAGAGCGACTTCCCCGAGCCGGTCTCGCCGGTGAGGGCGGTCAGCCCCTCTCCGGGGACCAGGCTCACCGAGCGGAGCACGGCGACGTCGGCGATGCGGAGCTCGACCAGGGCCACGTTCAGGACTCCTCGGTGGTGCGGCGGACCCGGCGGCCGTCGGGCTCGTCGAGGGTGTGCTTGAGCGGCATCCCGAAGCGGAGCTTCTCGCGGAGCCGGCGCAGGAAGGTTGGCGAGCCGGCGACCTGGACCACGTGGAGCTCGGGGCCCGGCCGCACCACCACCCCGCCGCCCTCGCGGAGCGGCACCTCGAGGTGGCCGTCGGCGGCGGCGAAGCTGCGGCCCCGCTGCACCATGACCCGGACCGTGACCGCCTCGGGAAGCACCACCGCCCGGGTGATCACCGCGTGCGGCGCCAGCGGCACCACCACGACGGCGCGCACCCGGGGGTCGACCAGCGGGCCGCCGGAGCTGAGCGCGTACGCGGTCGATCCGGTGGCGGTCGCGATGATCACCCCGTCGGCGTCGAACTCGCCGAACAGCTCGCCCTCGACCTCGACCCGGAGGCGGGCGAGGTTCATGCCCGTCGACTTCACCACCACCTCGTTGAGGGCGAGGTCCAGGGGACGCCCGGAGGCGTCGTCGACGAGCTCGAGCTCGAGCAGCGAGCGGCGCTCCACCCGGTGGCGGCCCTGGACGAAGCAGTCGATGGCGTCGGGCAGGTCGGCGAGGTCGATGTCGGTGAGGAAGCCCAGCTGGCCGCGGTTGACCCCGAGCACGGGGATGCCCCGGGGCGCCGCCAGCCGCGCCCCCAGCAGGAAGGTGCCGTCACCGCCGACGGTGACCAGCAGCGCGGTGCTCTCGGCGTGCTCGACGACCGCGGTCTCGGCGTCGCCCATCGCGATCCAGACCTCGTAGCCGGCGGCGGCCGCCCGGACGGCGGCGGGGTCGAGCACCTCCGGGTGGTGGCGCTCCCGGGGGTGGAGGAGGAAGCCGATGCTCCGCCGCGCCGGGCTCATCCGCCGGCCTCGCCGCCGCCGGGGAGGCGCAGGTGGAGCAGCCACTCCTGGTTGCCCTTGGCGCCGGTGATCGGCGACGCCAGCGGCCCCCGGCCGGTGGCGCCGAGCCGCAGCCGGGCCCACTCCAGCAGCTCACGGGCGCCCGCCTCGCCGGCGGCGGGGTCGCGCACCACCCCACCGCGAGCGACCGCGTCGCGACCCAGCTCGAACTGCGGCTTGAAGAGCGCCACCACCTCGGCGCCGGCGACGGCGAGGGCGGCGACCCGCTCGAGCACCAGCCGCAGCGAGATGAAGGCGAGGTCGAGGGTGACCAGCGAGGGGGCGGCCCCGGGCAGCGCCCCGAGCAGGCGGAGGTTGGTGCGGTCCATCACCACCACCCGGGGGTCGCCGGCGAGGCGGGGGTCGAGCTGGCCGCGGCCCACGTCGACGGCGTACACGAGCGCCGCCCCGCGGTCGAGGAGCACCTCGGTGAAGCCGCCGGTGGAGGCGCCGGCGTCGAGGGCGGTGCGGCCCTCCACCGCCACCTCGAAGCCGTCGAGCCCGGCCACCAGCTTGACCCCGCCGCGGCCCACCCAGGGGTGGTCGCGGCCGGTCACCGCGACCTCGGCGCCGCCGCTGACCCGCTGGGCCGCGCTCCGGGCACGCTCGGTACCGATCAGCACCAGCCCGGCGGCGATCAGCGCCTGGGCGCGCTCCCGCGACGGGGCCAGGCCCCGCTCCACCAGGGCGACGTCGAGGCGCTGGGGGGCGTCCATCTGCAGGCTCACGAACTCTCCGCCGCGGAGCTAGAAGGGGATGTCGTCGAGGTCGAACTCGGGCTCGCCCCGGGCCGGCTGCGACGGCGGCACCAGGCCGGGGAGCAGCCCGCCGGGCCGCGGACCGGGGACGGTGCGGGCCCGCTGCGCGGGGACCGGGGCCGGCCCCGGCGCCGGCTGGGCCTGCTCGGCCACGAAGGGACGCTCCTGGGCGGTGGGACCCGAGCCCACCACCAGCTGCATCACCCGCTGCTCGGTGAGGTCGAGCAGCTCGGCGCAGCGCTGCGCCAGCTGCGAACCGCGCTCGTAGCAGGCGATCGCCTCGTCGAGGTCGACGGTGCCGCCCTCGAGCCTCCCGATCAGGGTGTCGAGCTCGGCGAGCGCCTGCTCGTAGCGCATGGCGGCGATGTCGTCGCTCATGTCAATCACGTCCATCCGGTGTCGGGCCGCCGGCGGGGTCGCCGGAGGCGGCGCCATCGTACATCCGTTCGCCCTCCGCTGTCGACGCCTGCTCCTCCCCCACCCGCTCCACCCGGCTGCGCACCCGGCCCCGGCGCAGCAGGGTGTCGATCTCCGCCCCGGGCCCGAGCCGCGAGGCGTCGTCGACCACCGCGCCGGTGCGGGCGTCGAGAGTGAGCGAGTATCCGCGCTCCAGCACCCGCCGCGGCGAGAGCGCCTCCAGCCGCGCCCGGCCCATCCCGACCCGGGAGCGGCGCGCCGCCAGGTCGGTCCGCAGCGCCGCCTCCAGCCGCTCCCGCCGGCGCCACAGCGCCTCCCGCTCGGCGGGAATGCGCCGCCGCGGGGCGATCAGCTCGAGCCGGGAGGTCACCGCGTCGAGCCGGCGCCGCTTCGCCGCCAGCTCGCGGAGCAGGGCGGAGCGCAGCCGCATGCCCCGGCCGTCGAGCGCCTGGCGAAGCTGGGGCAGGCGCTCCGAGGGCGACACCCGCTCCAGCCGCTCCAGGGCGCGGTCGAGGGCGGCGCGCTTGGCGGCCATCTCCTGGCGCAGCCCGCGGCGCAGCCGCAGCCGCCGGGCGTCGAGCTCCTCGGCCAGCGCGGCGGTGGCGGGGACGGCGAGCTCGGCGGCCGCCGACGGGGTCGGGGCGCGCCGGTCGGCGGCGTGGTCGGCGAGGGTGGTGTCGGTCTCGTGGCCGACCCCGGTCACCACCGGCCGCGGGCAGGCGCGGATCGCCCGCACCACCGGCTCGCTCTGGAAGGAGAAGAGATCCTCGTAGGAGCCTCCGCCGCGCACCAGGAGCACGACGTCGACGCCGCGGGCGCGGCCCGCCTGCTCGATGGCGACGGCGATGGCGATGTCCGCCCCCTCCCCCTGCACCGGGGTGGGCACGACCAGCACGCCCACCTGGGGCGCCCGCCGGCGGAGCACGGTGAGCACGTCGCGGACCGCCGCCCCGGTCGGCGAGGTGACCACCGCCACCCTCCGCGGCAGCGGGGGCAGCGGCCGCTTCAGGGCCTCGTCGAAGAGCCCGGCGGCACGCAGCCGGCGGGCGGTCTGCTCGACGGCGAGGGCGAGGGCGCCGACCCCGGCGGGGTCGAGGCGATCGACGTAGAGCTGGTAGGCGCCCTCGGACTCGTAGACGTCGACGCGCCCGTGGGCGACCACGGTGAGGCCGTTCTCGGGGTGGAAGGGAATCCGCAGCACGCTGCTCCGCCAGCAGACGCAGCGCACGCTCGACTGCGAGTCGCGCAGGGTGAAGTAGAGGTGGCCGGAGGGCGGTATCCGCAGGTTGCTGACCTCGCCCTCGACGAGCACGTCCTCGAGCCGCGCCTCGGCGGCCACCGCGCCGCGGACCACGGCGGTGAGCTGCGAGACGGTCAGCGCCGCCGGGGCGCCGGAGCTCACTCCCCCTCTCCGCCCGCGATGCGGCCGAGCACGCCGTTGACGAAGGGCGCGGCCTCGTCGCCGGCGTAGGTGCGGCTGAGCTCGATGCACTCGTCGATGGCCACCGCGCTGGGCACGCCGCGCTCGAAGAGCAGCTCGAACGCGCCGAGGCGCAGCACCGCCCGCTCCACCTTCCCGATGTCCTCGAGGCGCCAGTTCGCGCTGGCCGCGCTGATCGCGTCGTCGATCCCCTCGAGGTTGCGCAGGGTGCCGTAGACGAGCTCCTCGGCGAAGGTGACGACGTCGGCCGGGGCGGCCTCGTCCTGGGCCTGGTAGCGCAGCGCCTCGGCGGCGTCCCGGGTGGTGCCCTCCAGCTCGAACAGCACCCTGAGCGCCAGCCGCCGGCCCCGGTGGCGCCGGCCGGTGCCTCGACTCACGAGAAGACCACCTCGCTGACGAAGACGTTGACCTCCGCGATCGCCAGGCCGAGCATGCGGTCGATGGCGTCGGCGACCCGCCGCTGCACGGTGGCGCCCATCACCGGCAGGTGGGTGCCCGCCTCCATCACCACGAAGAGGTCGAGACGGAGCCGGTCGTCGTCGAGCAGCTCCACCCGCACCCCGCGGTGTGCGGCGGGCCGGCGGAGGATGCGGTCGAGCTGCTGGCTGCCGCCGCCGGTCTGGTACATGGCGTGGACGCCGTCGACCTCGAGCGCGGCGAGCGCGCTGATCCGGGCGACCACCTCGTTGGCGACCCGCACCGTGCCCAGCCGCTCGCGTCCACCGGTGCCGTGCACCAGCTCGAGACGGTCGCCCTCCAGGCTCATGTCACCCGCTCCATGTATTTGCCGTTGCGGGTGTCGACGCGGATGCGCTCGCCCTGGGTGACGAAGAGGGGGACGTCGACCACCGCGCCCGTCTCCAGGGTCGCCGGCTTGCTGCCACCGGTGGCCGTATCCCCCTTGAACCCGGGCTCGGTGTAGGTCACCTCCAGCTCCACCGCGATCGGCAGCTCGACCCCCAGGATCCTCCCGTCGTACTGGAGCAGGAAGAGGGGGTCGTTCTCCTTCAGCCACTTGGTGGCATCGCCGAGCTGCTCCTCGCTGACCGGGAACTGGTCGTAGGTGGTGCTGTCCATGAC
Organism: Candidatus Dormiibacterota bacterium; assembly: GCA_036495095.1. Lineage (NCBI taxonomy): Bacteria > Bacillati > Candidatus Dormiibacterota > Candidatus Dormiibacterota bacterium. The sequence continues at coordinate 23,306 of DASXNK010000151.1, forward strand.
GACGTAGCTGTCGCCGTCCTTGTAGAGGTACTGCGCGTCGGTGCGCTCGATGCGCGCCCGTGCGAACTTCTCCTCGGGGCGGAAGGTCTCCTCGGTGACCGCACCGGTGTTCACGTTCTTGAACTTGGCGCGGACGATCGCGCTGCCCCGGCCCATCTTGACGTGGTGGAACTCCAGGACTTGCAGCAGCTCGCCGGACTTCTCCACGGTGTTCCCGGGACGCAGGTCCCCCGCTTCCATCATGTCGTCGACTCCTCATTCTCGGACGGTGCCAGCAGGCGGGTCAGCGCCTCCAGGGCGAGCCGGTAGCCGTCGGCCCCGAGGCCGGCGATCACCCCCCGCGCCGCCTCGGCGGTCAGCGAGGTGTGACGGTAGGGCTCGCGTGCATGGATGTTGGAGAGATGGACCTCGATCACCGGGCGGGCGAAGGTCCGCAGCGCGTCGGCGAGGGCGATGCTGACATGGCTGAGCCCGCCCGGGTTGATGATGCAGCCCTGGGACGCATCGCGCTCCTCCTCGAGCAGGTCGATCAGCACCCCCTCGTGGTTGCTCTGCTCGCAGCGCAGCTCGACGCCGAGCTCGGCGGCGCGGTGCCGCAGGCGGCCCTCGATCTCGGGGAGCGTCGACGACCCGTAGAGGTGGGGGTCGCGGCGGCCGAGGCTGCCCAGGTTGGGCCCGTTGAGCACCAGGATCCGGGTCATCCGGCGAGCGCGGCGCGGAGGGTCTCGCGCACCGCCTCCTCGGGGACGAGGTGGCCGGGGGTGGCCAGCCCGCGCCGCTCCACCAGCACCCAGCGGACGGCGCCGCCGCGTGCCTTCTTGTCGCCGCGGGTGGCGGCCACCACGGCGTCGACGTCGAGCCCGGCGGGCAGGGCGCCGAGGCCGGAGCGCTCCAGCAGCCCGTCCTGCCAGTCGAGGTCGCTGCCGGGGAGCCCGAGCAGGCTCAGGCTGAGCCGCCCGGCGATCCGCATCCCCGCCGCCACCGCCTCGCCGTGGAGCATGGTCTCGTAGCCGGTCACCGCCTCGAGAGCGTGCCCGACGGTGTGCCCGTAGTTCAGCACCGCACGCCGCCCCGACTCGCGCTCGTCGGCGCTCACCACCTCGGCCTTGGCACGGCAGCAGTGGCGCACCACCTCGGCGAGGGCGTCGAGGTCGCGGGCGAGGAGGGCGTCGAGGCGGCCGTCGACGTCCCCGGCCAGGCTGCCGTCCACGGCCATCGGGTACTTGATGATCTCGGAGAACGCCGCCCGGTAGGCACGGTCCGGGAGGGTGGCGAGGGCGTCGAGGTCGCAGAGCACCGCGCTCGGCTGCCAGAAGGCGCCGGCGAGGTTCTTGCCGGTGCTGAGGTTGACCCCGGTCTTGCCGCCGATGCCGCTGTCGACCATGGCGAGCAGGGTGGTGGGCACCGCCACGTAGGCGATCCCCCGCGAGTAGGCGGCGGCGGCGAAGCCGGCGAGGTCGCCGACGGTGCCGCCGCCGACCACCACGAGGCAGTCGCCGCGGCCCAGCCGCAGCCGCGCCAGCCGCTCCACGAGCCATCCCGCGCGGCTCCAGGTCTTCACCTGCTCGCCGCCGCGCAGGGTGATCAGCGCGGTCTCGCGCCCGCTCGCCTGGCAGGCGGCGACCGCCCGGCGGGCGAGGCCGAGGACCTCCCGGTCGGCCACGACCGCGACCCGGGTGGCGCCCTCCGGCAGGTGGGCGGGGAGGCCGTCGACCGCCCCGGCGCCGACGGCGATGCGGTAGCTGCGCTCCCCCAGGCTGACCGACACGTCCTCGGGTTCGGCGCCGGCCGGCGGCTCCACCAGCCGGCTGCCGGATACCGCATCGGCGACCCGGTCGCACACGTCCTCGACGTCACCGTCGGCGCTGTCGACGCGCAGCGGGGCGGCGGCGTAGAGCTGGCCGCGGTCGCGGCGGAGCTCGGCCAGCCGGCCGGCGGGGTCGTCGCGGAGCAGGGGCCGGTCGCCGGCGGTGCCGACGCGGCGGAGCAGCTCGGCGTCGCCGGCGTCGAGCCAGACCATCAGCGTCGACCGCCGGAGCAGCTCGCGCGCCGCCGGGCGGGTGAGCATGCCGCCGCCGCAGGCGATCACCACCGGGCCCTCCTCGGCGAGGGCGGTGCGCAGCGCCGCGAGCTCGCGGGCCCGGAACCCGTCCTCGCCCTCCTCGGCGAAGACCTCGGAGATGGTGCGGCCGGCGGTCCGCTCGACCAGGCTGTCGGTGTCGGCCAGCCGCCACCCCAGGCGCCGGGCCAGTGCCCGCGCCACCGAGGACTTGCCGCTGCCCGGCAGCCCCACCAGCGCCACCCGGCCCACGCCGTGGGCCCCGTCCGCCGCCATTGCTCAGCCCTCGGCGGCGGCGGCCGCTGCTGCCGCCGCCGGCGCGGTGGCGGCGGTCGCGGCCGCGGGCCGGGCCGCCGGCGAGCCGCCTGCGCGCATCCGCCGCCGGTGCGCGGTCACCGCCCGGCGCAGCTCGTCGAAGGAGTCGCCGCCGAACTTGTCCACCACCGCCGAGGCGAGCACCCAGGCCATCATCGCCTCGGCGACGACGCCGCCCGCGGGCACCACGCAGATGTCGCTGCGCTCGTAGTGGGCGTTGATCTCCTGGTGGGAGAGGAGGTCGACGCTGCGGAGCGGCTTGAGCAGGGTGGAGATGGGCTTGAAGTACACCTGCGCCCAGACGTCCTCGCCGTCGGTCACCCCGCCGGTGAGGCCGCCCTGGCGGTTGGTGCGGTGGCGGAAGCCCTGGCCCTCCACGAAGCGGGGGGCGTCGTGCACCGCCGACCCGGGCAGGCCCGCGCCCGCGAAGCCGGCGCCGAGCTCGACCGCCTTGACCGACTGGATGCTGCACATCGCCTGCGCGATCAGGCCGTCGAGCTTCCGGTCCCACTGGCTGTAGCTGCCAAGCCCGGCAGGAACGTTCGAGGCCACCACCGCGACCACCCCGCCCAGGGTGTCGCCGTCGGCGCGGGCGGCGTCGATCGCGGCCACCATCTCCGCGGACGTGGCCGGGTCGGGGCAGCGCACCGGCGAGCCCTCGACAGCGGTCCAGTCGATGGCGCCGGCGTCGAACGCGCCCTCGACCCCCGGTGCGGGCATCTCCACCGGGCCGATGCTGCGAACGTAGGAGCGGACCTGGATGCCCAGGCGGCGGAGCAGGGTCTTGGCCACCGCCCCGGCGGCAACCCGGGCGGCGGTCTCCCGGGCGCTGGCGCGCTCGAGCACGTTGCGCACATCGTCGAAGCCGTACTTGAGGGCGCCGGCGAGGTCGGCGTGGCCCGGCCGGACCCGGGTGACCCGCTTCGGGGTGAAGCCGGCGCCCTCGATCTGCATCGGCCGCCGCCAGTTGTCCCAGTCGCGGTTGCGCACCACCAGGGTCACCGGCGACCCCAGGGTGCGGCCGCCGCGGACCCCGCCGACGATGTCGGCGCTGTCCCGCTCGATCTTCTGGCGGCCCCCCCGCCCGTATCCCCCCTGCCGGCGGCGGAGGTCGCGGTCGATGTCCCTGGGCCCGTCGAGCGGCAGCCCGGCGACCAGGCCGTCGATGATGACGGTGAGCTGGGGCCCGTGGGACTCGCCGGCCGTGAGGAAGCGGAGCATGCCCGCTATTGTGCGGCGGGGCGGCACCGTCGCCGCGGGGGTGGGGCCGGGCTGATCTCGGCGGCGTGGGTGTCGGGGGCCGGCCCGCCGGTTCCGGGAAGAGACCGTTCAGACACCACGTTCCGGGCGCTGCGACGCCCACTCGAGGAGTGCGTCGAGCACCGGGCACATCGCCTTTCCCCACTCGGTCAGGTCGTACTCGACCTTCGGCGGCACCTGGGGATAGACGGTGCGGCGGACGACCCCGTCCCGCTCGAGGTCACGGAGCTGTTGGATCAGCACCTTCTGCGACACCGGCGGGATGGCCCTCTCGAGCTCCGAGAAGCGCATCGTGCCGCGCGCGAAGAGGTGGAAGATGATCACCGTCTTCCAGCGCCCCTCGAGAATCCGGAAGGCGCCGTCGACGCCGGTCGCCGCCATCTCCGGGGTGACGTCCTGGAGGTTACCTGTGGGTGAGTACCTCACTTTTCGGTCAGTACTTGCCATGAGGTCAGTATAGCAGCAGGATGATCTCGACACGGCCAGCAGACACAGAGAGCCGCGACGTGACACCCACCCTGCCCGACCTCCTCACCCGCTACTTCCACGCGCAGAACGCGCACGACATCGACGCGATGGTCGCCTGTTTCGCATCCGACGTGGCCGTGCACGACGAGGGCCGGGACATCATCGGCACCGACGCGGTCCGTGCGTGGACGGAGGACACGAGCCGTCGCTATCACATCACCGCCGAACCACTCGAGAGCCACGTGGAGGACGGCCGCACGGTCGTCGTGGTCCGGGTGTCGGGCACGTTCGACGGCAGCCCGGCGAACCTGACCTACCGGTTCGGCTTCTCCCGGGACGGGCGCATCGGCGCCCTGGAGGTCAGGTGATGCGCGAGTGCTTCGAGCTCGACGGCCGGCGCGCGCTCGTCACCGGTGGCACCAGGGGGATTGGTGCCGCGGTGGTGACGCGGCTACGCGACGCCCGGGCGACGGTCCTGACCACGGCCCGGACGCGGCCGGGAAAAGGGGCCTCGGAGGGTGGCTTCATCGCGGCCGACGTCACCACCGCCGATGGCTGCGCCACTGTGGCGGACGCGGTTCGGGAGCGCCTCGGCGGGGTGGACATCATCGTCCACGTCGTCGGCGGCTCCTCGGCTCCCGCGGGCGGCTTCGCGGTTCTCGACGACGGTGAGTGGCAGCGCGCCCTCGACGTGACCCGCCGATCTTCATCGACTGGTCCCCTACCCACCACCGAGGTTGGGACGCTTGCTGTATATGTCCGTGGTTGGCCCGGGACTGATGTGTGACAGCACCTTTCCCTTGATGCTGGCCAAGCGGATGAGCCCGATGAAGCGCGAATCGCGCGAGCGGTTGCGGTTGTCACCCATGACGAAATACTGGCCATCGGGGATCACCAGTGGCTGCGGTTCGGTGGTCGCGCGACCGCTGGCGGCGCAGATGATGAAGTCACTGCTCGGCTGGTCAGGAGAGGTGAGGACGACGATGTCGCCGCGCTTCGGTGGCGTCGAGGCGTATGCCTGAAAATCGACGGCGACGATGTCGCCCATGGCCAGGGTCGGAACCATGTCTTCGCCGTCGATGTGAGCCTCGGACCCGTAGGACTGGGCTCGACTCGACGCTGCGATGGTCGACAGGGCGGCGGAGGGAGGGGAGCTCACCGAGGACGATCCGGCCCCAGGCGTCGCGCCGCATGCGGCCAGAAGGATGGCCAGCCCGAAGGCTGCAGTACTGACGGGTTTGGCGCGAGCTCTGGTGGCCATCTCGATCCCGCTCAGCCGAATGGCGGATTGGCCAGGACCAGTGAGTTCTCGAGCTGGCGGTGTGGGATGGTCCAGTAGGTCGTGAGGAGCGCGGTCTTGCGCTCGGGTGAGACCAGCTCGAAGCCGTGGCGGCGGTAGAAGCGGACCGCCCACTCGGCGGCGGCCCAGGTGCCGACCAGCATGCGTCGCGTGCTCATGCGACGGAGATGCTCGAGGAGGGCGCCGCCGACGCCATGCCGCTGTCTGCCAGGTAGGACATAGGCGTGGCGGATCAGATCGACGTCGCGCACCGGCTGGATGCCCATCATGCCGACCAGCGCACCGTCCGCCTCACAGCCCCAGAAGTCGACCCCGGCGGCGATCTCGCCGTCGAGCTCTCGCGACGGCATGTAGGGCTCGTGCCAAAGATCGGCCGGAATCACGCCGCGATAGGCCTCGGCGGCAGCGTTGACGATCGCAAGAATTGCCCTGCGCTCGTCATCACGACAGGGGCGGATGCTGATCATGACGCCAATCTAGCAGGAGCGCTGAAGGCCGGATTCGTCACCGACCGCCCTGGCGACCTCCTCGAGCTCGAGGCCCATCCGGGCAAACTCCGGGCATCTCCCCCGCCGCGTCGTCACCCTCCGGGTATCTCACACGGACGGCAGAAACCGGTCCACGTACCCAGAATGGCCAGAACACCCCCGAATCCGTGACATCCGTACCCATGTTCGGATACAGTGCGTTACTCATCGTGAGAGGGGGGACAGGCCAATCACGGAAGGGATCGTCATGCACCTCAAGGTACTGCTGACCGCGGGCGCGGCCACCGCCTCGCTCATCGCCGGCACCGCCGGGACAGCGCTGCTCGGGCACGCGGCCGCGGCGCCGCAGCACAAGGTGGTCCAGCCGGCGCCGCACCACCTCAGCGCCACCAACCACGCCGCCGGGACCAAGGGGAAGAAGGGCACGGTGACCCACAAGAACGGCGCCACCAACAAGGGCAACGTGAAGGGCAGCGCCAAGCCGAAGCCCAAGCCCAAGACCACCCCGAAGCCGACCCCGAAGCCCACCCCCGCCCCGGTGTCGCCGGCACCCACACCCCACGCCTGAGCACATCGGCCACCCGGGTGGGGAGGACCAGCAGGCTCCTCCCCACCCGACCGGCTAGAGGCCGTCGCGCCGCGGCGGCGATCCGTAGCCGGGAGGCGGGCCGTACCCGGAGGCGCCCGGGGGGCCGTACCCCGGCGGGGGCGCCGGCGCCCCCGTG
>DASXNK010000152.1 GCA_036495095.1 Candidatus Dormiibacterota bacterium
TTCGGCGTCACCGAGACGTCACTTCCGCGTTCGGTGGGTTGCCGACGGCCCGTCCAGACACGCCCAGATTCGAATGGCGATCACCGCTCCAAGCGGACGGACCGGAGCCCGCTATGAACCCGTGCGGTACATCTGCGGTACTCGACCCACGCACACTTGCGGGACAGAGATCGAAATCCCTTGCGCAGCCAAGTCGGGGAGACAGGACTCGAACCTGCGACCCCTGGTCCCCCAGACCAGTACTCTAACCACCTGAGCTACTCCCCGATGGGCCGCGCGGGCCCATTCTAGCCGGGGCCGCCCCCCACCCGAGCCCCGGCCCCCTCCCCGTTCCCACGCGGGTCCAGGCCGAACTCCGACAGCTCGTCCCGGGCCCCGCGCCGCATCAGGTCGGCGAAGGCGGCCAGGATCGGCTTCTCCTCGAAGAGCACCGAGCACACCTCGGCGACGATCGGCATCTCGACCCCGGCCTGCGACGCCAGCCCCTGGGCCACCCGGGCGGCGTTGACCCCCTCGGCCACCATGAACATCCCCGCCTCCACCTCCCGGAGCGTCTGGCCGCGGCCGATCGCCTCGCCGAGCCGGCGGTTGCGCGAGTAGGGGGAGAAGCAGGTCACCACGCAGTCGCCGAGCCCGGTCAGGCCGGCGAAGGTGAGCGGCTGGGCCCCGGCCCGCACCCCCAGCCGGGCCATCTCGGCGAGGCCGCGGGTGATCAGCGCCGACTTGCCGTTGTCGCCGCTTCCGGTGCCGTCGCAGACCCCGGCGGCGATCGCCACCACGTTCTTCAGCGCCCCTCCGTACTCGACCCCGACCAGGTCGCCGGTGCTGTAGACGCGCAGCCGGTCGCCGGTGCAGGCGTCGCGGACCAGCGCGGCGGTGGCCTCCGAGCGGCTCGCCACCACCGTCGCCGCGGGCAGGCCGCGGGCGATCTCCATGGCGATGTTCGGCCCGCTCAGGGCCGCCACCCGCTCCCCCCAGGAGGGTCCGAGGACGTCGACCAGCACCTGACTCATGGTCATCTCGGTCCCGGTCTCGAAGCCCTTGGCGGCGCTCACCACCGCGCAGCCGGGTTCCAGCACGGAGCGGCAGCGCTCGACGGTGGCGCGCATCCCGTGGGTCGGCACCGCGAGCACGACGATCGCCGCCCCGCTCAGCGCCTCCTGGAGATCGCCGGTCACCCGCATCTCCGGGCTGAGCGAGATCCCGGGCAGGTAGGCCGGGTTGCGCCACTCGGCAGCGAGACGCAGCGCCAGCGCCGGGTCGCGGGCCCAGAGCGTGACCGCCCGTCCCGAGGCCGCGAGCACCGAGGCCAGGGCGGTACCCCACGAGCCCGCCCCGAGCACGGCGATCACGAGCCCCCCCTCCCCTGCCGTCCGGCTACCGGCGCCCGCGGATCGCGGCCCGGCGGCGGTCGGCGACGCCGCCGTCGTCCTTCTCCGCCCGGGCCCGGAGCACCACCCGCAGGGGCACGCCGGCGAAGCCGAACACCGCCCGGATGCGGTTCTCGAGGTAGCGCTGGTAGGCGAAGTGCATCATCTCGGGATCGTTCACGAACAGGGCGATGGTCGGGGTCTGGCTCTGGGCCTGGGCGGCGTAGAGCAGCTTCAGCTTCCGACCCTTGTGGAACCGGGGTGGATGCTCCTCGATCGCGGTCCGCAGCAGCGAGTTCAGCGGCCCGGTGGGGATGCGGGTGCTCCGCGCCGCCGCCACCTGCCGCGCCGCGGCCAGCACCCGGTTCACCCCCCGGCCCTCGAGGGCGCTCACCGCCAGCACCGGCACCCCGGGGACGAACGAGAACGCCTCGTGGACCTTGTTGAGGGTGGCGGAATCGGCGCGGGTCTCGGTGTCGAGGAGGTCCCACTTGTTGATCACCACGACCAGGCCCTTGCCCGCCTCGGCGGCGTACCCGGCGACGTGGCGGTCCTGGGCGACCACTCCGGTCGAGCCGTCGACCACCACCACGGCGACGTCGCTCCGCTCCATCGCGCGCAGCGCGCGGAGCAGGCTGTAGTGCTCGACGTCGGTGCCGATCACGCCGCGGCGGCGGATGCCCGCGGTGTCGACCAGCACCACCTCGCCGTGCTCGTCCTCGATGCGAGTGTCGACGGTGTCGCGGGTGGTGCCGGGCACCGGCGACACCAGCGCGCGCTCCTCCCCCACCAGGGCATTGAGCAGCGACGACTTGCCCACGTTCGGCCGGCCCACGATGGCCACCCGCACCGGCGTCGCGGCGGCGGCGGCCTCGCCATCGACCACCTCGGCACCGTCCTCCACCTCACCACCGTCGTCCTCGGCCGGCGCCGGCAGCGCCTCGACCAGGCGGTCGCAGAGGTCGCCGACGTCGATGCCCTGGAGCGCGCTGATCATCAGCGGCTCGCCCAGCCCCAGCCGGTAGAGCTCGTGCGACAGATAGGGGTCGACCGGGCTGTCCGCCTTGTTCCCGGCCAGCAGCACCGGCCTGCCGCCGGTGCGCAGCAGCGCCGCCACCTCCTCGTCGAGGCCGGTGACGCCGTCGCGGACGTCCACGAGGAGGAGGCACACGTCCGCCTCGGCGACCGCCAGGCGCGCCTGCTGCTGGGTGCCGCTGACCAGCTGCGCCAGGTCGGAGCCGTCGTTCCTGCCACCGGTGTCGAGCCCGGCGGTGTCGACCACGGTGAACCGCCGGCCCGCCCACTCCGCGACCCCGTAGAGGCGGTCGCGGGTCAGCCCCGCGAACTCGTCGACGATGGCGCGACGCTCACCGGTCAGGCGGTTGAAGAGGGTCGACTTGCCGACGTTGGGACGGCCGACGATGGCGACGATCCCCGACGGGGTGGCGGTCGACGCCTCGGCGCGGCGGTGGCGCAGCCGCCGCGGCGTCCGGGTGCTCGCGGTGTGGCCGCGACCGGTGCGCGGTGGCATCAGCGTCCCGCCTCGGCGGCGACGCCGTCGACCGCCATGCCCACCTCGGCGAACCCGCCGGCGCCGGGCAGCAGCCGCCAGCCGCGCACCTCCCCGGTGGCCTCCGCCGAGGACGACACGATCACGTAGAGGTACTCCGCCCACGCCCGCTCGGTGTCGAGGCGCGACGGCACCGCCGGATGGTCGGGATGCGAGTGCCAGAACCCGAGCACCTCGAGACCCTCCTCCCGGGCCGCCCGCTCGGCGCGGAGGATGGCGAGGGGATCGAGCTCGAAGCGGTCGCGGCCGCGGGGGGCGAGGTTCCGTCCCGAGGTGACCGACCGGACGGCCAGGACCTCACCGGTGCCGGCGGTCCCGATCAGCACCCCGCACCCCTCGTCGGGGTACGCGGAAGCGGCCAGCCGCCGAACCTCAGCCGCCGCCGTGGGGCTGAGCACCACACCCACCTCCACCCCTAGCCTTCGCGCTGGCGGTACAGCCCGCTGCTCAGGTAGCGGTCGCCGCCGTCGGCGAAGACGATCACGATCACCCCGCCCTGCCCGGTGGCGGCGAGCGAGCGGCCCACCGAACCCGCGCAGTGCAGGGCCGCGCCGCTGGAGTGGCCGATCAGGATGCCCTCGGTGGTGGCCAGCCGGCGGGCGACGTCGTAGGCGTCCTCGGTCGACACCCCCACGTTGTCGTCGGCGAGGGCGGGATCGTAGATCCCCGGCACGATCGAGGTCTCCATGTGCTTGAGCCCCTCGAGCCCGTGCCAGGGCTCGTCCGGCTCGACCGAGATGCACCGGATCTCGGGGTTCAGCTCCTTCAGCCGCCGGCTGGTGCCCATGAAGGTGCCGCTGGTGCCGAGACCGGCGATGAAGTGGGTCACCCGCCCGCCGGTCTGCTCCCAGATCTCCAGGCCGGTGCCGTCGTAGTGGGCCCGCCAGTTGGCGTCGTTGTTGTACTGGTCGGGCATGAAGTAGCGGTCGGGATCGGCGTCGCGCAGCTGGCGGGCCAGCAGGATCGCCCCGTCGCTGCCCTCCTGCGCATCGCTGTACTCGATCTCCGCGCCGAACGCGAGCACCAGCTGCTTGCGCTCCTCGCTCACGTTCGTGGGCATCACCAGCTTCACCCGGTAGCCCCTGGCGGCGCCGATCATCGCGTAGGCGATGCCGGTGTTCCCGCTGGTGCTGTCGAGGATCACCCGGTCGTGGGTCAGCCGGCCGGAGCGCTCGCCCTCCTCGATCATCCGCAGCGCCGGCCGGTCCTTCACCGAGCCGCCCGGGTTCATGAACTCGGCCTTGGCGTAGATCTCCACCCCCGGCGCGCCCTCGTCGAAGAGGTGGACGCGCAGCAGCGGGGTGTTGCCGATCTCGTCGGTGATCCGCCGGTCGGTGACCATCCGCAGCTCACGCCGGGCCGGAACGGTGCATTGCTGACTCATGAGGTCAATTATGCCGAGACCGCCCGGTCGCCATCCGTTCCCGCCCGGCCGGGGCGTCTCCCGAGCCCGTGAGTGGTAGGACTCCTGCTCGTGTCCCGCCTCCGGCGCGCCCCCGACCCCGCGGGACGGCTGCTCTTCGGCCAGTTCGTGATGTTCACCGGCATCGCCATGCTCTTCCCCGTGGTCGCGCTCTACGTGCGCCACCGCGGCGGCAGCGCCCTCGACGCCGCCCTGTTCATCGCCGGGCCGATGCTGGCCAACACCCTGGTCCAGGTGCCCGCCGGCCGGCTCGCCGATCGGATCGGCCGCCGCCCGGTGCTCATCGGCGCCCGGCTCGGCTACGCCGCGATCTCCCTCGGCCTCTTCGCCGACCACGGCCCGCTCTGGCTCCTCGCCGCCCTCCGCGCCGCCCAGGGGGCCTGCAGCGGCGCCTACGCCCCCGCCCTGCTCGCCGCTCTCACCGACCTGACCCCGCCCGACCGCCGGGCCACCCGCTTCAGCCAGCTGCAGCGTGCCGAGCTCGCTGGCCTGCTGATCGGTCCGCTGATCGGTGGGGCGGTGGCGACCTGGCGGGAGTCGGCGGTCTTCGGCGTCGCCGGGGTCGCCGTGCTCCTCGGCCTCGGCGCGGTGTTCGGGGTCCCCGAGACCCGGGTGGCGCCGGCGGCCCACGACCACCCCGCGACCGCGCCGCCACGCTGGTGGCGCGCTCGCGGGGTGCTGGTCGCGTGCGTGACCCTGGCCACCGTCGGGCTGGTCTTCACCATGTACGACGTCGTCTGGCCCCAGTACCTCTCCGCGCGCGGCGTCAGCACCTTCGTGGTGGGCGTCTCGATCACCCTCTTCGCGCTGCCGATGCTCCTGCTCGCCACCCCCGCCGGGCGTCTGGCAGACCGCGCCGACCGGCGGGTGATCCTGGGAACCGCCCTCGCGGTGGTGAGCGTCTGCGCCGCCACCTATCCCCTGCTGCACTCGCTCGCCGTGATCCTCGCCCTGGGCACCGTCGAGGCGGCCGCCTTCGTCCTGGTCGAGCCGTCGCTGTACGCCACCCTCTCCGAGGCGGCGTCCGCCGGCGGCCGCGGCCGGATGATGGGCACCGGCGGCCTCTTCCAGTTCGGCGGCTCGGCGGTCGGCGCGTCGGTGCTCGGCGCCCTGTACGGGGTGCGCGAGGGAATCCCGTTCTGGGCCGGCGGCGCGGCGCTGCTGGTGATGGCGGTGCTCTGCGCGGTGGCCATCCCCGCCCGCGCGCCCGCGAGCGCGCCGCTAGGAGGAGGCGGAGGCCGAGGCCGAGGAGGCGACGCGGAAGCCGGAGCTCTGCCGCTGGGTATGGTCCAGGACGGCGACCACGCCGCTGGGACGGACGTGGACCGGCCCCTCGTCGCCGGGGAGCTCGACGAACTCGGAGCCGGTGGAGAGCGCCGCGAGGAGCTCCGTGACGGTGAGCTTGACGGTGACGTCGCCACCGTTCACGAGACGCAGGATCGCCATGGTTCTCCCTCGGGACGGCCGGGTCCGGGTGATGCCCTGGGATGGTAGCCCGTCCGCGGCGGCAAGGAATCTCCAGCTCCCCCGTTGGACCTGAGGACGGCCCGGCCCGCGTGAGGACCCCACGATGGCCCCGATCACCACGTTCGTGCGTGGGGATCGAGGGGCTCGTGGTGCTCTAACGCAGCATACGCGTATATCTGCGCGAAAAGTGCAAGCTGTGCACGCCCTCGTTCGTCTGGTTAGACGTAACGGTCACCGAGCCGGATCAGGCTCGACCAGACAACCAGGGAGGGAATCGTCCACATGCGCATCATCGGCATCGCTGCCCTCGCCACCGCGGCGGTACTCGGCGGCTCCGCCATGACGCTCACCAGCCATGCGTCGAAGGCGCACGGCGGGAGCGCGTCCTCGAAGTCCACCGGCGGGAAGGGCGGCACCGCCTCCGCCGGCGGCGGCACCGGCGGTGACAGCACCGGCGGCAACGGCATCGGCTGCGGGCTGCTCAGCGGCATCCTCAGCAATGACCTCAACAACATCCTGGCCGGGCAGAACCAGATCCTGAACGGCGCCAACCTGCTCGACAACCTGTTCGTCCCGGTCCTGAGCCCGGGCAGCAAGCCGAACCAGAACAGCAACGCCGGCGGCTCGACGATCAAGGGCAGCCGCGGCGCGAGCGTCAGCGGCAGCACCGGCAACGCCGCCTGCGGCAACTCCGGCAGCGGCGGCAACGGTGGCAAGGGCGGCACCGCGAAGGGTGGCGCCGGTGGCAGCGGCGGCAAGTCCACCAGCAAGGGCGGCAGCGCGTCGCACAAGAGCGGCGACTGACCCCACATTCCATGCCTTTGACGGGCGCGGCGGCACATTGGCCGCCGCGCCCGTTACATAACGTCAGGGAGGGTCTGGATTCATGCGGATAACGAGCTTCGCCGCCATCGCCGCGGCCGCGGTGCTGGGCAGCTCGGCCGTGGCCGTCACCACCCATGCGAGTGGTGGCAGCGGTCATGCGAGCTCGCACGGAGGCAACGGTGGGCGTGCCTCGGCGAGCGGTGGCACCGGTGGTGACAGCACCGGTGGAAACGGGGTCCTCTGCGGGGTCCTCAGCGGGGTCGCCAGCAACGACCTCAACAACATCCTCGGCGGGCAGACGCAGATCCTGAACGGGGTCAACCTGCTGGACAACCTCTTCGTGCCCGTCCTGAGCCCGGGAGGCAAGCCCCACCAGAACAGCAGGGCCGGCGGCTCCACCATCAAGAACAGCCGTGGCGCCGTGGACAGCGGTCGCACCGGCAACTCGAGCTGCGGGACCGCCGGCGACGGCGGCAACGGCGGCAAGGGTGGCAGGGCGACCGGCGGCAAGGGCGGGAGTGGCGGCCACTCCAGCGCCCGCGGCGGGAGCAGCAGGAACACGTCCGGCGACTAGCCGGCAGACCTGGTCTCGGGGGCGGGTGCAGCCGGGCTGCACCCGCCCTCTTCTGTGCCGGGCGGTCGGAGCGACAGAAAAGTTCGACGCGCTCGTTGTGTGTAGAGGTGGGCTCCCGGAGCGTCCTGGGGAGCCGCCGTGGGCCCGTACGGGCCGATCCCCGGGTCGGGGATGGCAGGACGCTCGAGGCAACTGGAGAAGGGGTGAGCGGCATGCACCGCATCGGCGATGACGGCGACGTGGCTCGGCGGAGGGTGCCGCGGCGCGCTCTGCGACGGTCGATGGGCACGTTGCTGCTCACCGGCTCGATCGGCTTCGGCTTCCTCACGGTCCTGGGCGTCGCCGGCAGCGCCGGCGGACCCAACAGCGTGATCACCACCCTGGCCGCGGCGAGCAGCCCGCATCCCAGCTCGCCGTCGACGTCGTCCGCGCACCCGTCGGCGACGGCGCGTCCGTCCTCGCCGCCGCCGCCCACGGCGACGGCGACCCCGGTGCCTCCCACCGCGGCACCGACTCCGTCCTGCTTCCTCGGCCTCTTCTGCACGACGCCGACCCCCGCGCCGCCCACGGCCACCCCGGCCCCGGCCACGCCGACCCCGGTGCCGGCGACCCCGACCCCGGCCCCGGCGACGCCCACCCCGACGCCGGCCCCCGGCGGCAGCACCCCGACCCCGGCGCCCGGCGGCAGCACGCCGACCCCGGCGCCCGGCGGGATCATCAACGGCCCCTACTGCGACCCCAGCGTGTCCACCTGCCCCGGCCAGGCGCCCGTCCCGGCCTCCAACTCGCTCTTCCAGCCGGGTCCGGACAGCAGCGGCACCACCACCGACACCTCGGGCTCCGGCACCTCGGGCGGCAGCGGGACCGACAGCTCCGGCGGGACGAGCACCGACACCAGCGGCTCGGGCACCGGCGCCACCGACACCAGCAGCACCGACACCAGCAGCAGCAGCACCGACGCCACGGCGCCCGACACCGGCGGCACGCCGAGCGCGGCCCCCGCGGGTGCCGCCGGCGCCTCCAGCGGTGGCAAGGGCCAGGACAGCAACTCGCTGTTCGGCAACCAGCCGCTGCCCGCGGCCGACGCCCCGGCGACGGCGTCCGCCGAGACCACCCTGAACATCTGGGCGATCGTGGGCGCGGCCCTCATCGTCCTGGCCGTCGTGCTCTCGCACGTGGTCTCCACCCTCCGCCAGCGCGGACGGAAGCGGGCCGCCTCGACGGCCTGACCCCAGGGGGAACGGGGGACGCTACCCGGCGGCGGCGGAGACCGCCGCCGGGAGCAGCCGGAACGCCGACCGTCCCGCGTAGCGGCCGGCGCTGCCGAGCTGGTGCTCGAGGCGCAGCAGCTGGTTGTACTTCGCCACCCGCTCCGAGCGGGACGGCGCCCCGGTCTTGATCTGGCCGGCGTTGGTGGCCACCGCCAGGTCGGCGATGGTGGTGTCCTCGGTCTCCCCGCTGCGGTGGCTGATCACGCTCGTGTAGCCGCTGCGGGTGGCCATGGCGATCGCCTCCAGGGTCTCGGTGAGGGTGCCGATCTGGTTCACCTTGATGAGGATGGAGTTGGCCACCCCGCGCTCGATGCCGAGGCTGAGTCGCTCGACATTGGTGACGAAGAGGTCGTCGCCGACCAGCTGGACGCGGTCGCCGATGCGCTCGGTGAGGAGCCGCCATCCCTCCCAGTCGTCCTCGGCCATGCCGTCCTCGATGGAGACGATCGGATAGCTCGCGCACCACTGCGCCCACAGGTCGACCATCTCGGCGGGCTCGAGGGTGCGCCCCTCCCCCTTCAGCACGTACCGCCCGTCCGCGAAGAGCTCGCTGGTGGCGGGATCGAGGGCGATGGCCACGTCCTCGCCGGCCCGGTAGCCGGCCTTCTCGATGCCCTCGAGGAGGATCTCCACCGCCTCCTCGTTGTGGCGCAGGCCGGGCGCGAAGCCGCCCTCGTCGCCCTGGCCGGTGCTCAGGCCACGCGCCCGCAGCACCCCGCGGAGCGCGTGGAAGCACTCGCTTCCCGCCTGCAGCGCCTCGGCGAAGGTGGGCAGGCCGAGCGGCGCGTACATGAACTCCTGGAAGTCGACGCTGGTCTGGGCGTGGGCGCCGCCGTTGAGCACGTTGAGCAACGGCACCGGGAGCAGGTGGGCGTTGACCCCGCCGAGATAGCGGTGGAGGGGCAGCCCGCTCGCCTCGGCGGCGGCGCGGGCGCAGGCGAGGCTCACCCCCAGGATCGCGTTGGCGCCGAGCCGGCTCTTGGTCGGGGTGCCGTCGAGGGCGCAGAGCGCGCCGTCGAGGGCGACCTGGTCGGCGGCGTCGCTGCCGATCAGCTCGGGACCGATGACGTCGACCACGTTGGCGACCGCCTGGCGGACGCCCCTGCCCCCGTACCTCCCGGGGTCGCCGTCGCGGAGCTCGACCGCCTCGTGGCTCCCGGTGCTCGCACCGCTGGGCACCAGCGCGCGTCCCACCGCGCCGCCGCTGAGCAGCACCTCGACCTCGACGGTCGGATTACCGCGCGAGTCCAGCACCTCCAGCGCGGTCAGCTCCTCGATCAGCGTCATCGGCGGCATCTCCTGAACCCGGCGAGGCGCCCGCATTATGGACGCGCGCTCAGCGTGGCGGGCCGGCCGCCACGGTCACCACCCCGGGTGCGTCAGCCGCCGCCCGACCAGCAGAAGGACCACCAGCAGGTGGTCGAGGCCGTGGTCGTGCTCGTGGACGTCGTGCTGCTGGACGACGAGACGCTCGTCGACGTGGCCGAGGTGGACGATGTCGAGGTGACCGTGGTGGTCGTGCTCGACGACGCCGAGGTCGAGGAGGTGCTGGAGCTGGTGGTCGTGGTCACGGGGTAGATCGGCTGGCCGGGCCCGGGGCACTGGAGGGTTCCCGACGTCGTGCTGCTCGAGCTCACCGAGACCGGGAACGGCATGCTGCTGTGCGCCTGGAGGGTGATGGTGCCGAGGAATGGCACCGCCACCGGCTTCGACAGGTAGGTCACCGTCACCGTGACGCAGGAGGGCGACGCCAGGCTGGGCAGGGCGTCGACCACGATGTTCGCCCGGGTGGGATCGACCGGCGACTGCTGCAGCTCGGTGGCGCTCACCGCGCACAGGTGCGCCGGGTTCACGGGGAGGACGTTGCCGGACGCCTGAGCGGCGTGGACGATGGTGTCGGGGAGGCCGCTCTCGCAGATGCTGCCGGCCGGCCCGGTGTACAGACCGGTCTCGATCGTCGCCCAGCGGGAACCGCCGCGGGCGGCGCTGCCCACCGCCGAGTTCATGAAGAACAGGTAGGCGCCGGCGATCGTCCCCGCGATCACCACGATGGCGAGGGAGCCGATCAGGGCGAACTCGACCAGGCTCTGGCCCGCGGCGCCACGGCGGCGGATCGACAGCCGGGGACGGCGCTCAGCCGACAAGGGGAGGGTTCCCCGAGCCGATCACGCCCGGCAGGTTGTAGGTGTTCTTGGTGCCGTCGATGACGATCGCCGTCCCGCCGTCGGTGTTGAAGTCGTCGACAACGCTCGGCCCGTTGACGGTGACGGTCCCATGCGACGTCCTCGGATACCCGGACCCGGTGCCGACCCCGGCCTGGAGCACCCCGCCGGGGTGAAAGGGGACGCCGACATCCCAGAAGTCGTAGGGGTTGGACCTCCCCCCGATGCTGGTGGTGCAGGCTCCGCCGACGACCGGCCAGCCGTAGCAGGGGAAGCTCGCGTTGTACACGAGGCCGTTGAGGGTGACGGTCGCGGTGTCGCCCGGTTGGGCGTCGAGGCCGGTGTTGCCCGGGATGGAACGCTCCTGGAAGAGGACGATGTCCCGGTACTCGCCGCTGGTGGGTCCGGTGAGGGTGATGGTGCCCGCGCCGCCCAGAATCGCCGCGTAGTTGGTGCCGGTGCCGTACTGGCTGGTGTCGGCGGACGAGGAAGCCTGCGAGTACGCGACCACTCCCTTGTACGGACCGTTCGCGAACATCGTGCCGAAGGGCGCGGGCGCGCTCGATGTGGTTCCGCCGCACGTGACCGAGCGGCTGTCGGTCTCCGCCTGTCCGTTGCTGTTGGTCACGCCGCTCGGGTAGCACGGGGCGCCGTTGCCGGTGCCGGTCGCCGTGAAGGCGTTGCCGGACCACGACCCCGGCACGTTGCCGGGGACCGGCACCGGCGACCCGGTCGCGATCATCACGTTGTTGCCCTGCACCGTGGTGCCCGCCTGGGTGAGGATCGCCAGGCCCTTCTCGAAGCGGAAGACACCGGGATACTGGCCGCTGGGGTTGAGGTCGTACGCTCCGGAGCAGTCGGCGAACTGGACGTTGCCGCTGGTGATCACCACCGGGTTGGCGTAGTCGCCGGGCAGCAGCACCGTCGTGCCGCTCGTGCCCACGTTCGGAGGCTGCACCGAGGCCGGCACGGTTCGCGCCGGCGCGGCATTGCCGTCCTGCGGGCAGAGGCCCTGGGTCGGGGTGGCGAAGGGGTCGTCGACGCCGCTGCCGCCGGCGCCCGGCAGCAGGGGGTCGGTGAGCTGGGTCTGGTTGTTGACGATCAGGTCGTACTTCAGCACCACGCTCGACGACGCGCTGCAGGTGGCCGTGTTGTACGGATCGGGGGTCGGTGGATAGCCCGGCGGGGTGCTGTTGTACGGGGGCGGCGCGCCACCGTTGGTCCCGAAGCACCAGTCGAGCGGCCAGTTCGGCCCGACCGTCTCCATGATCCCGTGCAAGATCAGGTTGCTCGTGTCCTTGGCGTCGACGACGTCGTCGTAGCTGACCCCGTTGTGGGTCTGGTTCCACGGGCTCCAGGGCACCGTCGAGTTGGCGAAGATGGTTCCGTAGACGGAGAAGGTCCCGGTCCCCCCGCCCAGCACCGCATGGGGCTCGACCTGGTCCAGCGCGACGATCGCGACGCTCTGACCGGTGCCAGGATTGAGAATCGACCTCGCCGATGCCGTGGTCGACAGGCTTGAGACGCCCATGATCCGGGCGAGGAACGGCGACCACGACGGCGAGACCCTGACCGCCACCCCGCACGCCGTCGACGGCGGGTAGGTGGTTCCACTGTTGCTCACCGTCCACGGCAGCCCGTAGTTGGCCGGATTGGGGATGGTGGCGCCGGCCTTGTCGAGATAGGTGCCGGTCCAGCCGGCCGCGACCGCGCTCGAGTTCTGGTCGATCACCGACTGCATCGTGGAGAAGACCGCGGCGTTGCTCGGAGCCGAGCCGCCGCCCTGGCAGACGCCCTTGATCGCGTTGGTGCCGGCGACGGCGGCGAAGTCGGCGGCGTTCTGGGCGCGCCGCAGCTGCACCAGCCCGAAGCCACCGTCGACCGCGACCGCCGCCATCCCGAGGACGACGATGGCGGCGAGGGCGAACAGCACGACGACCTGCCCCCGCTCGTGCCTCCGGCAGAGGTGGGGACGGCGCGATGGCCTGCGCATGCGGATGGTCATGGTGTCGCTCCGGCCTGGGACTGGACGGTGATCCCCTTGAGCAGCGGGATCAGGGGGACCACGGGATGGGAGACGTGGACCACCTCCATCGGGGTGTTGAGCGGCGCCGGCGCGGTGGACCTGGTGATCCACACACAGCTCTGACCCGCACCGCAGGCGCTGGCTCCCGTCGTCGGCGACGCGACATAGCAGCCGACGCACCCCTCCTCGTAGTTGATCGCAGCGGTGGCGTCGGCGAGTTCCTGGGTGAGTGCGACCGCGGAGTTCGCGCTCACGTCGTTGGAGGCGGCGATCGCCCCCGCGCGCACGGCTCCGGTGAGCCCGATCACCGAGCTGAGGTACTGGGAGCCGGTGGAGGCAACTGCCAGGATCAGCACGAACAGGGGGAAGACGACCGCGAACTCGACGAGCGACTGCCCCTGCGGGCGCCGGCCGTGCCGGGATTGCTGGCGGGCGGTGCGGCGCACCTCCGGATCGTCCGGTCCACGCTGCAACCGCGTCAATAAAGAAAGGTCGAGGCTTGTCTCCGCGGGGGGCATGCCGCCATCCTCGTCGGTACTCGGACCGGGCGAGCGTCCGGTATGACGCTCGTCACCGATCGGTCACCTGGCGGTGCCACGGCCTTACGACCCTTGGCAGGCGACTCCGGCCGGAGTCAGCGATCCGGCCGGGCCGCCGGGGTCGGGTCCTTCATCGCCCTTTACGACTGCTCATGAATTCTGCGGTGGACGTCGTTGAGAGTCGGCCAATCGCCTCGAACCTCATGGGAGACACCCGGCCCACCCGCTCCTCTCGTGCCGGGTCGATCCACCTCGTAAAGGAATGCTGTGAGACCACGTAAGGCTCTGGCCCTCGCCCTGGGCGGCCTCGCCAGCGGCGCCGTCGCGCTCGGCGGCGCCGTCACCCCTGTCTCGGCCCACGCGAACATCATCACCCTCACCCCGTCAT
>DASXNK010000153.1 GCA_036495095.1 Candidatus Dormiibacterota bacterium
GCGGCTGCGCCAGTGGGAGGACCGGGACGTCGACCGGCTGTCCCTGATCTACACCGACCCCGGCTACCTCGAGCACATGCCGGCGATGGACCGAGAGGCCACGGCGTCGCAGGTGGCGCGGTTCCGGGAGCGTTGGCAGACGGACGGGTTCAGCCACTGGGCGGCCGAGGAGCGAGCCACCGGCACCCTGGTCGGGCGAATCGGCCTGCTCTGCCACCACGACTGGCCGCTGGAGGCGGCCCCGGTCGAGGTGGGCTGGACGCTGGCGCCGGAGGCGCGCGGCCGGGG
Organism: Candidatus Dormiibacterota bacterium; assembly: GCA_036495095.1. Lineage (NCBI taxonomy): Bacteria > Bacillati > Candidatus Dormiibacterota > Candidatus Dormiibacterota bacterium. The sequence goes on from DASXNK010000153.1 coordinate 289, forward strand.
CCTGGCCACCGAGGGGGGCCGCGCCAGTCTGGAGGCGGCGTTCGCCCATCTCGAGGTGGCGCGCGTGATCTCGATCACGACCCCGAGGAACGCACGCTCCCGGCGGGTGATGGAGAAGCTGGGCCTCTCCCTGCGGGGCGCCGCCCGGTGGCACCACCTGGAGGTGGTCTGGTACGCCCTCGACCGGCCTGGGGCGCCACCCTCGCAACCGCACTCCCAGCTCCGCTGAGAGTCGTCGCGCCCTGCGACGTATGCGGCGTTTGCGCCATAAACCTTGTAGCGCAAGCCTCCGGCCCGACGAGTTCGGGCGGGGGGACGTTCACAACTCGACTGGAGGCCGCCGTCGCTGTACTCTTGTCGGGGTCTCGAATATTGACGGTTTATGGCGGCAACGCGCCCCTGGATGGAGGCTGGACGATGCGCACTCGGAGACGACGCCCGGCGTTGGCGGTCGCGGTCCTGGGGGTCAGCGCCCTGGCCGCCCTGCCGGTGGCAGCCCACGCCGCGGTCGCTTCCAGCTCCGCCACCCCGGCGGACAAGGATCATCGCGACGGCAACCACCGTGGCACCCATCGCGGGGACGACCCCGGCTCGGGGAGCAACACCAACTCGAGCAGCAGCTCGAGCAGCAGCAGCAGCAACAACACGAACAACAGCAACAGTGGCTCGAGCGACAGCAGCCTGATCGAGCTGAACAACGTCCTCAACAACAGCCTCAACAACCTCTCCATCCACGTCCTCGGCGGATAGGGGGGAGCGCCGCCGGGGCGGGTCCGGGGGCATCCCGGGCCCGCTCCGGGCGGTCGTCCCGGCCGCTCGCGGCCGCCCGCAGATCGCATCCTTCGCTGCGAAGTTGCCCGAATGCGGCCGCGCGTGGCACGCTGCGAGCGTTCACGACGGGAGGCGGAAGGGAGGCGGCACGGGATGACCCACAGGATTCGACTCGCGATCCTCGGCGCGATCGCGGTGGTGGCGGCGATCGCGCTGACGGGCTCCGGTCTCGCCTCGGCGGCGATGGCGCGGGTCGGGACGGCGGTGCTGCCGGCCAGCGCGGCGGTGCACCCCAGCTACGTCGACGTGACCAGCCAGTATCGCTCCGAGCCCGGCTGGGGGGTGGGGGGCATCAGCCTCCCCGCGTCGGCAGCGGGCGGCGCCGTCGCCGGCTCCCGCGTCGTGGGGCACTCGGCGCCCGCCGCTGCCACCGTCGCCGGCCCCGCCGTGGTGGCGGGCGGCCCCTCGCTGCGGGACATCGAGCTGGCCCGCGCCGGGATGACGCCGGCCCCCGGGTGCTCCGGCGCCGCCTGCGGAAGCGCGGGCTGCGGCTTCCTCGCCCCGGGATGCGCGGTGCTCGACTGCAGCCTGCTGAACCCCGCCTGTGGGCTGGGAGTACCGGTCAGCTCCTGCGGGATCCTCGACCCCGGCTGTGGGTTCGGCGGGTTCGGAGGCTGCGGCGTGTTCGGCTCACGCTGCGGCTTCGGGTTCGGCGACGACGACAACTTCGGCGGCCGCTTCCGCTTCCGCGACATCTTCTGGCGCGACCGCTTCTTCCACCGTCACCTCGTCGACCACCACGGCGACCGGTAGCCGGCCTCACTCCTTGGCGTAGACGAAGCCCATGACCCCGTCGTCGGCGACGATGCGGTAGTTGACGCGGTTCCAGCCGCCCCAGTTCATCTCCGAGACCTTGAACGAGCCGGCGGGAACGCCGTCGGTCGGGCCCACGGCCTCGACGTAGCCGACGTGACCGGCGCGGCTGGCGCCGCCCTGCCCGGGTCGCCAGACGGCGATGGCGCCGCTGCGGGGGGTGCGTCCCACCGCGAAGCCGAACGCGGCGGCGTGGTTGAGCCACTCGCTCGCGTTGCCGAACCAGGGGACACACCGGCGGGTGGCCACGTAGTAGGTGCACTGGCCGAAGGCGAAGTGGTTGCCGCAGCTGCCGCCGAGCAGGCCGGTGGCGGGCGGGACCAGCTGCTGGTCGAGGTCGGCGATCTCCCGCGCCAGCCGGCGCTGGGGCCCGTCGATGGCCTGGAACGCGATGTCGCGCTGGGCCACCAGGGCGATCATCCGGTTGCTGTCCTGGCTGAGCTGGTCCTCGAGCGCCTGCGCCTGGGCGAATCGGGACTCGAGGTCGCGCCGCTCCTGCAGCAGGGCGCCCTCGCGGCCCTCCACGGTGCTCTTCAGCCGCTTCACCTGGTTGGTGACGTGCTCGGCGCCGCGGTACCGGTCCATCACCTCGTTGAAGCTGCCGCTGGAGAGGATCGCTGCGGCGAAGCCGTCCGAGCCCGCCACCTCGTAGGTCGACCGCACCAGCGCCCCCAGCTGCGCGCGGGCGGTGGTGAGGACGTGCTCGTCGTCGGCGATCCGCCGGGAGAGCGAGAGCAGCGCCTCGTTGAGGGAGGTGAGCTGGTTCCGGGCTGCGTTGAGATGGGCCTGCGCGACCGCCAGCTGACGCTCCGCGAAGAGGAGATCGTCGCGGGCCTGGTTGCGCGGCCCGGACAGCGCCTGGAGCTGAGCCATCAACGCTTCACGCCGGGTGTCCGCGCTGTTGCTCGGTGAGTGTGACGTGGTTGCGAACGACGTGGAGGAGCACAGTCCGGCGAGGACTGTCGCCACCCCTGAGATCAGGGCGAACTTGACTCCGCTCCGCAAATACAGCACCCCCATACAAGGATGTGACGCGGATTGATGGGACCGAGAAGGTAGGTCGGAAAACCGGCCGCCGTCTGCCACGAACATGCGACCTGATTCGGGGCGAGAGGGTAGCCCGCCCGGGGACCACATGTCAAACGGACGGCACCGGAGGGCGGGCGCCGACCGCCCGTCTGACGGGGCTGTCAGCCCGCCCGGTTCCCACCAGCTGTGGCAGGAACCGGGCACAATGCAGCGGTGGGCGCCCCCGTCCCGGCGAGCGTGGCCGTGGTGACCGGAGCCGGTCGCGGCATCGGCCGGGCGATCGCGCTGCGGCTCGCCGGTGCCGGCCACCGGGTGGTCGCCGCCGCCCGCACCGGGTCGGAGCTCGAGGCCACCGCGGCGGCCGCCCCCGGGGTGGTGCCGGTGGTCGCCGACGTGGCCGTCGAGGCCGACGTCGACCGCGTCGCCGCCACCGCCGCGGGCCTCGGCGATCTCGCGATCTGGGTCAACAACGCCGCGGTCGCCGAGCGGGCCGGCTTCGGAGACCTCGACGCCGCCGCCTGGGACCGGGTCCTGGGGGTCAACCTCCGCGGCGCCTTCCTCGGCTGCCGGGCGGCGTGGCGGCTGATGCTCGCCTCCGGCGGGGGGGTCATCGTCAACATCGCCTCGCTCTCCGGGGTGGCGAACGTGGAGAAGTTCCCCGGCCTGGCCGCCTACAACGTCTCCAAGGCGGGGGTGATCTCGCTCACCGAGGCGGTCGCCCTCGAGGGCCGTCCCCACCGCATCCGCTGCCTGGCGCTGAGCCCGGGCGCGGTCGACACCGAGATGCTCCGCCGCGCCGCCCCCCATCTCACCGCCGGGGTCACCCCCGAGCAGATCGCCGCCCTGGTGGCCTGGCTGGTGGGGGAGGAGGCGGCCCCGCTGACCGGGGTGAACATCCCCGTGCTCAGCAATGCCTGACCGGGGCGGGCCACCACCACCGCTGGCCTGAGCCGGTGGCCAGCTGGCTGGTTGCGGTGGTGCTGGCGCTGCTGCCGATGCCCCGCAGCCTCCGCTACCGGTGGCGGCTCGCCGCTCCCGCCGGCGCCCGCCGCGCCGACCGCCTCGCCGCCGCCGCCCTGCCGGTGGTGGTGACGGCCACCCTGGCGCTGCTGGGAGCCGCCCTGCTGCCCACCACCCCGCCGCCGCTGCGGCTCTGGTCGGTGGGGGCCGCCGTGGGCCTGGCCACCGGCATCCCGCTCACCGTGGAGCGCCGGGGCCTGCGCCACCGCGTCGACGCCATCCCGCCGCTGGCCGAGCCGACGGCGGCCGGCCCCCACACCACCGCGCGAACCCGGCCGGCGGCCGAGGCGCTCGACCGCGGCGACCCCGGCGCCGCCGCGGCCCTGCTCGAGGCCCTCGACGACGGCGAGGGCCCGGACCCGGAGGCGCTGCGCCTCGCCGCCCTCGCCGCCGCCCGCACCGGCCGGGTCCGCGCCGCCCGGCTCGCGGCCCTGCGCGCCGCCCAGGTCGACCCCGCCCGGTGGGACGCCCTCCTCGACACCGGGGCGGCGCTCTGCCGCCGGGGGCGATTCGCCGAGGGGGTGCGGCTGCTGGAGCGGGGCGCCGAGCTCTCGGGGCGCTCGCCGGCGGCCCTGCTGGCGCTCGCCGCCGGCGACGCCACCGCCGGACGGCTGCGCGAGGCGGCGGGCGCGCTCGACGAGGCGGGTGGGGTCAGCGGGCCCCGAGCACGGTGACGTCGAGCTGGAGGAGGAGGACCCCGGCGCCGCAGAGCCCGACCCCGAGGACGAGGTGGGCCCAGCGGATCGGCCGGCGGCCGGCGGCGCGACGCACCCGGCTGACCAGGGTCACCGCGACGATCCCCAGGCCCGCGGCCAGGAGGATCGCGGCGGGCACGCCGATCAGGCTGCTGAGGAGCTCGCGCACCGCCCCAGCCTACCCCCCGTACCATGGGTGCCGGACCCATGAGCCTTCCCGCCTCCACCCTCGACCAGGCCGCCCTTCGCGACCTCGCCACACGCCTCGGCCTGCCCGCCTGGCGGGGCACCCAGGTCCACGCGGCGGTGTGGCGCCCGGGCGCGGCCTCGCTCGACGAGGTGCGCCAGCTGCCCGCGGCGGCGCGCAGCGCGCTCGCCGCCGAGCTCCGCTTCAGCACCGTCGCGGTCGCCGCCGAGAGCGAGGCCGACGGCGGCGCCACGGTGAAGCTGCTGCTCGACCTCGAGGGCGGCCTGACCGTCGAGACGGTGGCGATGGAGACGCCGGCGGCGGCGGGACGCTCGCGCCGGGCCACGGTCTGCGTGAGCACCCAGGTGGGCTGCGCGGTGGGCTGCCCCTTCTGCGCCACCGGGCGCGCCGGGCTGCGGCGGAGCTGCTCGGCGGCGGAGATCGTCGACCAGGTCCGGGCGGCGGGGGCGGCGCTGCACCGCCGCGGCCTCGGGCCGGTCACCCACGCCGTCTACATGGGGATGGGCGAGCCGCTCGCCAACTACGACGCCACCGTCGCCTCGCTGCGGCTGCTCACCGGCGAGGCCGGGATCAGCCCGCGCCGGATCACCGTCTCCACCAGCGGGGTGGTGCCGGCGATCGACCGGCTGGCAGGGGAGGCGCTGCCGGTCACCCTCGCCATCTCCCTCCACGCCGCCGACGACGCGCTCCGCGACCGCCTCGTCCCCCTCAACCGCGCCCACCCGATCGCGACCCTGATGGCCGCGGGCAGCGGCTACGCCGAGGCCACCGGCCGCCGCCTCTCCCTGGAGTGGTGCCTGATCGGGGGCGTCAACGACTCCGAGGAGCAGGCGGCCGGGCTGCGCCGGCTGGCCCACGCCGCCCGCGCCCACGTCAACGTGATCCCGATGAACCACGTCGAGGGAAGCCCCTGGGGGCCGCCGGACGAGGCCGCCACCCGGCGCTTCCTCGCCGGGCTCCGGGGGGTGCGCACCACCGTCCGCGACACTCGCGGCGCCGCCACCGAGGCCGCCTGCGGCCAGCTTCGCGCCAGCCTGGAGCCACGCCGGGCGCTGCGTCCCGACGGCACCCTGGCGCCGCCCCGGCCGGCCCCCCGTCCCCCCCGGTGACCGCGGCCGCGGACCGCGCCCTCGACGAGAGGCTGATGGACGCGGCCCTGGCGGCGGCGGCCTCCGCCGACTTCGCCACCAGCCCCAACCCCATGGTGGGGGCGGTGATCGCCCGCGACGGCGAGATCGTCGCCACCGGCCACCACCGTCGCGCCGGCGAGCCCCACGCCGAGGTCGAGGCGCTCCGCCTCGCCGGCGAGCGGGCCCGGGGCGCCGACCTCTACGTCACCCTCGAGCCCTGCGGTCACCACGGCCGCACCCCGCCCTGCTCGGAGGCGGTGATCGCCGCCGGGGTGGCCCGCTGCGTCATCGCCATGCCCGACCCCAACCCCCGGGTCGACGGCCGCGGCAGCGCCGCGCTGCGCGCCGCGGGCATCGAGGTCGAGGTGGGGGTGCGCGAGGACGAGGCCCGCCGCCTCAACCAGTTCTTCGTCACCCACATCACCACCGGGCTGCCCTTCGTCACCGCCAAGTTCGCGATGTCTCTCGACGGGCGCATCGCCACCGCCGCCGGCGAGTCGCGCTGGATCACCTCGGCGGAGGCGCGGCTGGAGGGCCACCGGCTGCGCCACGCCCACGACGCCATCCTGGTGGGGGTGGGCACGGCGCTCCGCGACGACCCCGAGCTCACCACCCGGCTGCCCGGCGGCGGCGGCCGCTCGCCGCTGCGGGTGGTGGTGGACAGCGGGCTGCGCCTGCCCGCCACCGCGCGGCTGCTCGGGGCCGGTCCGCCCGGGACGCTGATCGCCAGCACCGCGCGTGCCCCCGCCGAGCGGCGCCGCGCCCTCGAGGCGGCCGGCGCGGAGGTGGTGGCGCTGGCCGAGGCCGAGGGCCGGGTCGACCCCCGCGCGCTCCTCGAGCACCTCGGCGCCCGGGGTTGCATCAGCCTCCTCGTCGAGGGCGGCGCCGAGGTCCACGGCGCCCTCTTCGACGCCGGCGCGGTCGACCGGGTGGTGGCCTTCGTCGCCCCCCGGGTGATCGGCGGGAGCGGCTCCCCGGGCGCGGTCGGCGGTCACGGCGTCGACCGGCTCGCCGAAGCGCTGGCGCTGCGCGAGGTCGAGGTCGGCAGGGCCGGTCCCGACCTCGTGGTCACGGGCTACTGCGAGCGATGAGCCCCGGGGAGCTGGACACGCTCGTCGCCGAGGCCGCCCCGGGCGGTGCACGGCGTACTGTGTGGAGTGGAATGTTCAGTGGGATCGTCGAGGAGCTGGGCGAGGTGGCCGAGAACGCCATCGAGGCGCGGGGCCGCCTGCGCGTCGCCGCCCGCGAGGTGGTGCGCGACGTCGCGGTCGGTGACAGCATCGCGGTCAACGGCTGCTGCCTCACCGTGGTGGCCGCCGACGCCCACGGCTTCACCGCCGACGTCATGCCCGAGACGGCCCGCCGCACCAACCTCGGCATCCTGGAGCCGGGCGACCCGGTGAACCTCGAGGCCTCGCTCGCCTACGGCGACCGGGTCGGCGGCCACATGGTCACCGGGCACGTGGACGCCGTGGGGACGGTGACCGAGAGCCGCGACGAGGCCAACGCCCGCTGGATCACGATCGCGGCGCCGCCCCTGGTCATCCGCCGCCTCGTCGACAAGGGGTGCGTCGCCGTCGACGGCGTGAGCCTCACCGTCGTCGACGTGCTCGACGGCCGCTTCACGGTGTCGCTGATCCCCCACACCGTCGCCGTCACCACCGCCCGCCGCTGGCAGGTGGACCGCCTGGTCAACCTCGAGGTCGACCTCATCGCCCGCTACGTGGAGCGCAGCCTGGCCGCGCTCGGCACCGTCCGGCCCGCGTAGCCACCACAGGGAGCACCGAGCAACCGATGCCGCTCGACCGCATCGAGGACGCAATCGAGGACATCCGCCAGGGGCGCTTCGTGGTCATCGTCGACGACGAGGACCGCGAGAACGAGGGTGACCTGGCGATCGCCGCCGACCGCATCACCCCGGAGGCCGTCAACTTCATGGCCACGCACGCGCGCGGGCTGGTGTGCGTGGCCTGCGAGGCGTGGCGACTGGACGAGCT
>DASXNK010000154.1 GCA_036495095.1 Candidatus Dormiibacterota bacterium
CCGACCGTGGCGGCGCTCCGCGAGATCGGGGTGGGGATGCTGGTGCCCTCCCACTGCACCGGCTGGCGGGCCACCCACATGCTCGCCGCGGCGATGCCCGAGGCCTTCGTCCAGCCCTCGGTCGGCACCGTGTACCGCTTCACGGCACCCGGCTGATCCCAGGCGGAGGGTCGCGCGTTTGTATCCGCATGATCTCGATCGCCGCCTGCGCGACCGCAACCTCGAGGGTTACGGCGGCGTCCCCCCTGCTCTTCGATGACGTGTACCGCCTCCACGCCGGGAGCGTGCACCGCTTCTGCGTTTCGCAGGTGGGCGATCCGGCGCTCGCCGAGGACCTGACCCACGAGACCTTCACCCGGGCCCTTGCCGCCTACGAGCGGGTCCATCCCGACCCCGCCACGGTGCGCAGCTGGCTGCTCGCGATCGCCCGCAACCTCAGCACCGACCACCACCGCCACCGCGGTCGTTGGCGCCGGCTGCTCCACGGACTGGAGGCGGTGGCCGCCGCCCGCTCCGATGTCGAGACGGTGGCACAGCAGCGGGCGGATCTCGCCCGGGCGACCGCCGCGCTGGCCACCCTGGGCCGGCGCGACCGGCAGCTGATCGGGCTGCGGGTCGCAGCCGACCTGTCCTACCGCGAGATCGCCGAGGTGATGGGCACCTCGGAGCAGGTCGTCAAGGTGGCGACCTTCCGCGCGCTGACCCGGCTCCGCGCCCGCCTGGAGGACCAGCGATGACCACCGACCCGAGCACCGAGACCGAAGCGGAGCTGCGCGCGCTCTTCGCCACCCTGGTCGCCCCTCCCGCCCCCGCCTCCTGGGATCGCGACCCCTCGCCACGGGGAGCCGTCCGGGCGCTCCGGCTGCCCCGCCGCCGGCACTGGACCCGCCGGCTGGCGCTGACCGCGGCGGTCGCGGTGGCCGCGGGCGCGCTGGTGACGCTCAACCGCCACCGCGCCATCCCGGCCCCGCCCACCCTCCCGTCGCTCTCCGTGTCGGCGCTCCCCGGCGCCGCCGGTCTGAGCTGCCGGCTGCCCATCTCCGCGCTCAGCGCCGACCACACCACCGGGTTCATCGTCCTCGACCACGGGCACGCGAGCTTCACGCCGGTGCGCACCGACGGCACCACCTACGTCGCGGCGCTGCACCGGTGGGTCGACACGCTGCCGCAGATGGTGGCGCCCGACGGCCGTGCCTACGTGACCCAGGACAGCTCCGCCGGGAGCACGGTGATCCACGTCGTCGACGCCTCCGGAGATCGGACGGTGCTGATCACGAGCCCGCTGGTCAGCGCCATGGCCGACACGCCGGCCGGCATCCTCCTGCACACGATGTCCGCGGGGCAGCCGGCCGCGATCGAGACCTTCGACCTGGAGTTGCTCGATCCCGGGTCGGGAAGGGTGCGGCCGTTCCCGCACCCGGGTCCTCAGGTGGTCAACGCGAACGCGGTCGGTTCCAGCAGCGAGGTCGGCTACCTCCGTACCGGCAACGCCCTCTGGCTGACCGCCTACGATCCCGCTACCGACAGCGTCGAGGTCCGCCGCTACGACCTCACCACCGGCGTGACCACCGCGTGGTTCGACGGCCGCAGCGACGGGCGGGGCCACGTCGAGGTGGTGGGCACGGATGCACACGGGCGGCCGATCATCCAGCTGGCGACCACGGACCTCTTCCACACCGACCCGGCGAAGCGCGCAGGCACCGGGGCGCGCACCCTCCTGCTCACCGCCCCGCATCAGGCCGCGGTGCTCAACCAGGGAAGCGTCGGCACTCCGGGGGTGGCCGGCAGCCTCTCCCCATTGTCGGTCAACGACGGCGACAGGGTCTGGCTGGCCGCCGACGACGGCGCCATCTGGCTCTATCGGCCCTCGGACGGCCTCCGGCAGGTGGCGAAGGTGACCACCAGCACCGAGGGCGCACCGGGGGTGGCGATCTCGGGGCCGTGCGTATGACCGCTCGCGGCACCCCCTTGCAGCGTCGATCTCGATCATGTAGGCTGCACCATCGTCACCGAACTGTTGGAGGGACACCTGGCGATGGCGACCGATCTGCACGTCGAGAGGCAGCAGGGTGCGCAGGCCCGCGCGGTGCCGGAGCCGTACGTCCCCA
>DASXNK010000155.1 GCA_036495095.1 Candidatus Dormiibacterota bacterium
CCTCTACGCCGCCCGTCTCACCGAGCTGGTCGGCGGGGTCGGCCTGCGGCCCATCCTGCTCTCCTCGATCGGCGGGGTCTGGGCGATCAAGTTTCTCCTGTGGCTGGGTCTCACCGCCGCCGCCGGGTTGGCGCTCCGTCACCGGGCCGGGGGCCGCGGGCAGGGCCGGGTGCGCCTCACCCTCATCGCGCTCGTGCTCGGGCTGAGCGCGGCCTTCGTCGCCGGCACCCATGTGGGCACGGGCAGTGCCAGCCCCGGCTGGCTGTACGTCCCGATGATGCTGGCGCACGTCCTGCTCACCGCCTTCTGGGCGGGCGGGCTGGTGGCCCTGCTGCTGGTGGTGTTCCCGTCCGGCGAGCCCGAGGAGATCTGGTCCGCGGTCAGCCGGTTCTCGCGGATCATGACCGTCACCGCCGTCCTTCTCGTGGTGAGCGGCCTGGTGATCCTGGTACGTCTGCTGGCCAACCTCTCGGCGCTCTGGTGCACGGGCTACGGGCTGATCGCCGGCTTCAAGGTGGCCATCGTGGCCCTCGCTCTCGTCGTGGGGCTGGTGAACAACCGGATGGTGGCGGCGCACCGGGGCTTCGAGGAGCTGCCTGAACCGGCGCGGCGGCTGGCGCGCCGGGCCGGGCCCTCGATCGGGCTGCTCCGCGGGGTGGTCGTCGCCGAGGCGGCGCTGCTGCTCGGGGCGCTGGTCCTCGCCGCCGTGCTGGGCGAGACCCAGCTGCCCCCGCTCTTCTCCGGGCGGGCACTCCCGGGGGTTGCCCAGGACGTGGTGCAGCCAGGGCTGCTCGGTGGGGGATGCCAGTAGCGGCGTTGTTCGGGCCCTTTAGCGGTGCACGGAATTGACCCTTCCTAGCCGACTTCCGGTTCCCCTATGATTCGGCCGGAGGGTGGAGTGGCGGTGCGGAGGGAGTGTGGTGGTGAATGAATCAGCCGAACCGGACGGCGGCGCCCGGTCGATGCTCGACCGGCTGATGGAGGTGGGCGTCGGCGGTCTGGTGCTCAAGCCCGGCGATCACATCTGCGCCTTCTACCGGGGTCCCGCCGGACGGGACGAGATCCTCACCCCCTACATTGCGCAGGGACTGCAGGACGGCGACAAGTGCATCTGCTTCCTCGACGTCGCCGACCGGACCGAGGTCAAGGACCGCCTCCAGGCGAGCCTCCCGGAGAGCGACCGGGTGCCCGGGCAGCTCGAGGTCCTCGACTACCAGGAGACCTACCTTCGGGAGGGCCGCTTCAACCAGGAGGAGTGGTTCGAGTTCCTCGACCGGTCGGTCAGCGGCGCGATCAGCGGGGAGGGCTACACCGTGGCCCGGGCCGCGGGAGAGATGGCCTGGGCGCTGCGGAACACGCCCGGGGTCGAGGAGCTGTGCTCCTACGAGGCGATGGTGAACTGGTTCGCCCCCCGCTACCCGCAGATCCTGATGTGCTTCTACGACCTCGACCGCTTCAGCGGGGAGATCGTCGTCGACGTCCTCAAGACCCACCCCAAGGTGCTGCTCAACAACATGGTGGTCGAGAACCCGTACTACATGGAACCGGCGGCGTTCCTCGCCCAGCAGAAGATCACGGTCTGAGCATCGCGCACGTGAGCGCGCGCCGGGTCAGGGTCTCTGCCAGGGATCGCTTGAACTCGGCGGTGGCACGCACATCGTCGACGGGGTCGATGGCGTCGCCGCACTCGGCGGCCGCGTCGCCGGCGGCCGCCCCCCGGGCGAGCGCATCCTCCACCCCGACGCCCCGCCGCGGGGTGCCGCCGAGGTTGACGTAGCCGACCCGCCAGCCGGCCGCGGTCTCCTGGACAGCGACCCCGGCGATCGCCCAGTCGAAGAGCCGGCGCCGGAACTTGAGGTACGCGTGCGCCCCGGCGGCGACCGGGAAGCGCACCTCGGTGACCAGCTCGTCGGGCTCGAGCGCGGTGGTGAACAGGTCCGTGTAGAAGTCGGCGGCGCGGTGCCGGCGCCGGGTGGTGATGATCTCGGCGTCGAGCATCAGCGCCAGGGCGTTGTAGTCGCCGGCGGCGTCGCCGTGGGCGATCACCCCGCCGATCGTCCCCAGGTTGCGGACCTGGTTGTCGCCGACCTCTGCGGCCACCTCGGCGAGGAGGGGCAGGCGGGTACGCACCTCCGGGCTGCGCTCGATCTCGGCGTGCCGCGCGAGGGCGCCCAGCACCAGCGTCCCGTTCTCGGTGCGGATGCCGTCGAGGCCCCCGATCCGGGAGATGTCGACCAGCGCCGCCGGCTGGGCCAGGCGCAGCCGCATCAGCGGGACCAGGCTCTGACCACCGGCGAGCACCTTTGCGTCGTCGCCGTACCGCCGGAGGTGGTCGACCGCCTCGTCGACGGAGTCGGCGGTTGCGTATTCGAAGGCGGCGGGGATCATGCGCGTGCCTCCCGGACGAGCGACCAGAGGCGGTCCGGCCTCGCCGGCATCTCCACGTGGCGGATGCCGAAGGGTGAGAGCGCGTCGACGACGGCGTTGATCACCGCGGCGCTGGCGGCGATCGTCCCCGCCTCGCCCACTCCCTTCACCCCCAGCTCGTTGCTCGGGCTGGGGGTGACGGTGCGGTCGAGCTCGTAGCGCGGCACCTCCGCCATGGTCGGAACCAGGCAGTCGAGGAAGCTGCCGGTGAGCAGCTGGCCGCTCTCGTCGTCGTAGCGCACCTCCTCGAAGAGCGCCTGTCCGATCCCCTGGGCGATGCCGCCGTGCACCTGGCCCTCGACGATCATCGGGTTGATCACGTTGCCGCAGTCGTCGACGGCGACGTAGCGCTGCAGGTCGACGGCCCCGGTCTCGGCGTCGACCTCGACGACGCAGATGTGGCAGCCGAAGGGCCAGACGAAGTTGGGCGGGTCGAAGTAGGTGACCGCCTCGAGGCCCTGCTCCATCCCCTCGGGGAGGCCGGCCCCGTACGCGGCGAAGGCGATCTCCGCCATCGACCTGACCCGGTCCGGGCTTCCCTTCACGTGGAAGCCGCCGTCCTCGAAGACCACGTCCTCCTCCGCGGCCTCGAAGAGGTGGGCGGCGAGCCGCCTCGCCTTCTCGACCACCTTCCGGCAGGACTTCAGGATCGACAGTCCCCCGACCGGCAGGCTGCGCGAGCCGTAGGTGCCGTAGCCCATCGGGGTCTCGCCGGTGTCGCCGTGCTTGATGTCGACCATCTGGTAGGGCACGCCGAGGGCGTCGGCGACGAGCTGCGCGAACGTGGTCTCGTGGCCCTGCCCGTGGCTGTGGGTGCCGGTGCTCACGGTGACCGAGCCGGTGGGATGGACTCGCACCATCGACGACTCGACCAGGGCCACGCCGGTCAACGGCGCGGTGGCCGCGGCGGGGCCCATGCCGCAGATCTCGACGTAGGTGGAGACGCCGATGCCGAGGTAGCGTCCCTGCTCGCGCAGCTCCTGCTGCCGGCGGCGCAGGTCCGCGTAGCCCGCGATTCCGAGTGCCAGGTCGAGGGACCTCTCGTACTCACCGGAGTCGTAGACAAGCCCGAAGTGGTTGGGATACGGAAACTGGCCGGGCTGGATGAAGTTCTTCCGCCGGATCTCCACCGGGTCAATGCCCAGCTCGGCGGCGACCAGGTCGACGATGCGCTCGACGAGATGGGTCGCCTCGGGCCGGCCGGCCCCACGATATGGATCGGTCGAGACGCGGTTGGTGAGGATGCCGATGGTGCGGCCGTGCACCGCCTTCCACGGGTAGCAGCCGCCGCTGACCAGCAGGGCGCAGGTCTGGAAGGAACCGAAGACGCCGACATAGGCCCCGGCGTCGAGCAGCTGGGTGACGCGCAGGCCCAGCAGCGTCCCGTCACGCCGGGCGCCGACCTCGACGTCGTAGATCTGGCCGCGTCCGTGGGTGGTCGCCACCAGGTTCTCCGAGCGGGTCTCGACCCACTTCACCGGCCTGCCGGCGAGCTTCGACGCCGCCGAGGCCAGGTACTCCTCGGGGTAGGGACGTGCCTTGCAGCCGAAGCCGCCGCCGACGTCGCGCGAGATCACCCGCACCTGGCTCTCGGGCATGCCCAGGCAGCCGCTGACGAACAGGCGGACGAAGTGGGGCACCTGGGTCGAGGTCCAGAGCGTCAGCCGGTCGTCGAAGGGGATGAACTCGGCGATGCAGCCTCGACCCTCCATCGGCGCCGGGCAGACCCGCTGCTGGGTGATGCGCAGGGTGAGGCGCACCTCCGACTCGGCCATGGCGGAGTCGATATCGCCACCGGGGAACTCCGTGTCCCACGCGATGTTGTCGGGGGCGCCCTCGTGGGCGGTGGGAGTGCCCGGCTCCATCGCCCTCTCCAGGTCCATGACTGCGGGGAGCGGGTCGTAGTCGACGAAGACCAGCTGGGCGGCGTCCTCGGCGAGGTAGCGGTCGTCCGACAGCACCACCGCGACCGGCTCGCCCTGGTAGACGGTCTCGGTCTCGGCGATGGGGAACTGCTCGGGGACCTGTCGCTTCTCCGGGACGAATGCGGGGGCGACGGGGAGCGCGCCGGAGAGCACGGTGCGGAACTCGCGTGCCGTGTAGACGGCGTGCACGCCCGGTGCGCGGCGCGCCTCGTCGACGTCGATGGAGCGGATGCGCGCGTGGGCGAGGGGGCTGCGCACCACCGCCATGTGGAGCATGCCGGTGAGACGGATGTCGTCGACGTAGCAGCCGTGGCCGGTGATCAGCCGCGGGTCCTCGCGGCGCTGGACGTGGGCGCCGATCATCTGGGTGATGGCCATCGTCTAGCCTCCCACACCCACCGGTTGGGGACTGGGTGGCGTGACCTCGTCCACCGCCGCCTCCACCGCCGCCTTCGTCGCCGTCGCCCGTCCCGCCGCCCGCACCGCCCTCAGGATGTTCTCGTAGCCGGTGCAGCGGCAGAGGTTGCCCTCCAGCCCCTTGCGGATCTGGTCGTCGCTCGGCGACGGGTTCTGGTCGAGAAGGTACGCGGTGGCCATGATGAAGCCGGGCGTGCAGAACCCGCACTGCAGCCCGTGCTCGTCCCAGAACGCCCGCTGCACGGGGTGCAGCTCGGTGCCGGATGCCAGCCCCTCGATGGTGGTCACGGCGCGGCCGCCCGCCTGCACCGCGAACATGCTGCACGACTTCACCGCCATGCCGTCGAGCAGCACGGTGCAGGCTCCGCACTGGCTGGTGTCGCAGCCGACGTGGGTCCCGGTGAGCCCGGCGACCTCACGGAGGTAGTGCACGAGAAGCAGTCGCGGCTCCACCGCATCCTCGTGCGGGACGCCGTTGACGGTGACCGTGACGCTCTGTCTCATCTGCACTCCTCCCGGTGATCGGCTGCAACGATCGGTCTCCGGAGGCCGGGTTCACCTCGACCTGCCGGGTCCAAGCCCGGCCCCGTCTTGGCCCTCGACCAGCATGGGAATCGCGTGGTGACCGCTCGATACTTGCGGCCATCGAGCCGTGCTCGGTGCGGCGACCGCGCCTCGCTCGCCCACCCAAAGGAGACGCGATGACCACGACAGCAGCGCTTCCCCATCTCGGGGCGACGGGCCACGAGGTGCAGGGGGACCGTCTCGGCGGAAACCGCCACTTCACCTTCTTCCGGCCCCAGCGGCGCAAGCCCACGGACTACGAGTCCTTCACCCTGGGCCAGCACCTCAGCCCCACGAACTTTCTCCAGGTGGGCTGGCCGGTGCGCTTCGACGACGGCACCGAGCCCTTCCGCCAGGGGTCCACGGCGCTGCGGTGCGGCGACTGGGGGGCGTTCCGCGACCCGGCGCAGACCTGGCAGCGCGGCTACACCGACACCCAGAACACCCAGGAGCAGGCGCTGGCCGCCACCTCCCGGGCGCTGGTGTGCTCCGGGGTGCTGTCGGGGATCAACCCCGTCTGGCGCGACCGCGTGCTCGCCGGGGACCTCGCGGTGTATCCGTTCGTGAGCTACGCGCAGTTTCTCGCGATGTCCTACGCGGTGCGGGAGGCGCTGACCAGCGCGGTCACCTTCGCGCTCGCCTTCGAGGCGCAGGACAACCTCCGCCACCTCCAGGACGTCGTCCACGCCACCTTCGACCTCGCCGAGGCCTTCCCCGGCTGGAGTGACGAGGGTGCGCGGGCGGCCTGGATGACTGCGCCCGAGTGGCAGCCGGCGCGGCAGGCGCTCGAGGGCATGCTCGCGCTGGAGGACTGGGGCGAGATCCTGGTGGCGATCAACCTGGTCTTCGAGCCGCTGGTGGGCACCCTGGTGAAGCGCGAACTTCTTGCCCGCAACGCCCCCTGCAACGGAGATCCGCTGACCACCGGCCTGATGGCGACGATGGCGACGGACGTCGAGCGCCACCAGGGCTGGACCCAGCAGCTGGTCCGCACGCTGCTCGCCGACGCCGAGCACGGCGCCCACAACCGCACCGTGATCGCCGGCTGGCTGGAGCGCTGGACGCCGGCGGCATCGCGTGCCGTCG
>DASXNK010000156.1 GCA_036495095.1 Candidatus Dormiibacterota bacterium
CCCCGGGCTGCTGCTCTTCGTCGGCCGGCTCGAGCCGGAGAAACGCCCCCTCGACGCGGTCGCGGTGATGGCCCGGCTCGCCGGGAGCGGGGTCCGCGGGGTGGTGATCGGCGCCGGCAGCCTCGAGACCGCGGTCCGGGCCGCCGCCGCCGCCGCTCCGCCGGGCGCGGTCGAGGTGCGCGGCGCCGTGTCCGAGGAGGAGCTGCTCGCCGCCTACGCCGCCGCGGCGGTGCTGCTGGTGCCCTCCCGGTACGAGGGGCTGGGCCTGGTCGCCCTGGAGGCGATGGCCGCCGGGGCGGCGGTGGTCGGGTACGACGTCCCGGGCCTGCGCGACGCGGTCGCCGGCCGGGGCCGGCTGGTGCCCGGTGGCGACCGTGAGGCGATGGCCCGAGCCGCGGCGGCGCTCCTCGCCTCACCCGGGGAGCGCGCGGAGCTGGCGTCGACCGCCCGGGACGCGGTGGTCGCCGCCCACTCGTGGGACGCCGTCGCCGCCCGGGTCGAGGAGGTCTACCGGGCGGTCAGCTGAGGTAGGGGGGAAGGCTGAGCCTCAGGGACGGAGCAGCAGGTAGGCGGCGAGGGCGGCGACCATCGTGGCCACCACCACCATCACCACCAGCAGCCAGCCGGGCACGGTCCGCTCCGGGATGGCGCCGGCGTCGACGCCGCGCAGCCGGGCCGGCTCCTCGGTGCCGGGCCGGGTGTGCTGGGTCGGGAACGGCAGGGTGATCGCCGTCCGCACCGGCGAGTCCGGCTGCCGCGGCGCCGGGCGTGCCGGGGCCTGACGTGGAGGAGTCGCGGTGCGGGGCGGGGCCGGCTGCACCGGGCGCGGCGCTGCGGCCGGCTGGGCCGGGCGGGCGGGAGCCGGCCGGGCGGCGCGGGCCGAGGCCTCCGACCAGGGCACCGGCTGCCAGGCGGGCGGCCGGGGCACGGCGCGGGGCCGGGCCGGGGGTGTGGGGCTCGGCTCCCCCGGCGCGGGCGCGGGCCGGGAGGAGACCGGACGGGGCGCCCGTGGGGCGGCGCTCCGAGGGGCGGGAGCGCGCCCCTCGAGGTCGGCCAGCGGCTGGGCGGCCGCGGTCACGTCGGCGAGCGACGCGTCGAGGGCGGCGCCGAGGCCGGTGCTCGCCGAGGGACGGCCGCTGCGGGGGGAGCGGGCCGAGCGCGCGCGAGGGCTGCGGTTGGAGGACAATGCGCCTGCCGGCAGGTCGATCACCCGGTCCTGGTCGTCCAGGATCGGACCGTCATCGGCGGCGTCCGGCGGCGGTTGCACAGCGCTCATGGTGACACGTCCACCAGTTCCAGCTCCTTCCACGACGATACGCCACTCGGCCGCCGCGCCGGCCGGACTCTCAGCATCACCTGCACAACGGGCCTGGAGGGGAAAACCGTGCGTTCCCCGGTGACGGGGCAGGATTTCGCGGCTCCCCGCGTTGCATCTCTGGACCCATCGGGGTCGCCACTCTCGGGGAGACCAATGAGAACCACACGCCTCCGTGCGCCTGCCATGGCCGGAGTGATGCTGGCCCTTGCCGGTGCACTGGCCGGCTGCGGCACCCCGTCGGTCCACGACGCCGTCGTCTACAGGGCCGGCGCCCGCGCCGTGTCCGACCATCCGGGCGGCTCCGGCACCACCGCCGCCGGGATCACGGTTCCGGTGAGCGTGGACTTCCGCGACCTCATCACCGACGTGGGCGTGCGCCCCGGCGACCAGGTGCGTCGTGGCCAGCCGCTGATCTCCCTCGACCCGGCGCCCTTCCAGCTGCAGGCGACCCAGCTGAACGCGAAGCTGCAGCTCCTCGGCTCGCAGATCGCCGCCGCCACCGAGCGGATGAAGCTCGCCTCCGGGCGCGGCGACTCCGCGACCGCCACCGCCCTCGCCGAGCAGATCAACAGCTACCAGGGGCAGCAGGCGATCGTGCAGCAGCAGATCGACATCGCCCAGGGGCGGGCCAGCCAGATCCTCTCGCCGATCGACGGCGTGATCGGCCAGGTCAGCATCCAGCCCGGCAACTACGCCTCGCCCGGCCAGGTGCTGGTCACCGTTCTCGACCTCTCCCACATCCAGGTGAGCGCCCACCTGCCGATCGCCGACCGCCAGGCGGTCAAGGAGGGCGCGGTCGCCGACATCAGCCTCACCAACCTGACCGCCGTCGGCCTCCAGGGCCGGGTGGTGCTGATCTCGGCCGGCGCCGACCTCAACGGCCAGACCTTCCAGGTCTCGATCGACGCCCCCAACACCCCCGACAAGCGGGTGATCCCCAACCTCAAGGCGTACGTGCGGCTCACCGTCGACCACACCAGCCCGGTGGTGATCTCGCGCAGCGCGGTGCTGAACGTCGACCAGGACCCGACCGTGTACCTGGTCGAGGGCCAGGTGGTCCACCGCCAGCACGTCGAGATCGGCGTCACCGACGGCACCTACGTCGAGGTGCTCCAGGGGCTGAAGGCCGGCGACCTGGTCTGCGTGCTCTCGAGCGGCCAGACCTTCGCAGAGGGTGACCCCATCCGCATCGTTCAGACGCAGCAGGGCTAGATGACCACCGCCACCCCGGTGCGCCCCGCGGTCGGAACCCGGGGCGGCATCCCCCGCCTCGGGCCCGGACGGGTCAGCGAGCCGACGGGGCTGCTCCGGCGCCTGCCCGTGGTGGTGCCGGTGATCGGCCTGCTGCTCGGCCTCCTCGGGCTGAACTTCCCCTGGCTGGGGGTCGCCCTCGAGACCGAGCGGCACGCCGTCGACCTTCGGGTGGTGGCGGCGGGGATGCCGGACTCGCGGCTGATCTCCTACGGCAGCCTCACCGCCGTCGCCGTCGTGGTGGCGGCAACCCTGCTGGTCCGCGGCCGGGGGAGGGCCAGCGCCGCGCTCGCGGTCTGCGGCGCGGTGATGATGCTGCTGCCGGTCCTCTTCGTCCTCCAGTCGGCGATCAGCGACTTCCAGCTGGTCCAGCACATCAACCAGCAGAACGCCGAGATGCGCTCGATCACCTCGCAGCTCGGCTACAGCATCCCCCGCAGCGGCCCCACCTCGGTGCTGCTCTACCCGATCGGCGGCAGCACCCGCGCCATCGCCACCGACCTCCGGCCGGGATGGGTGATGAGCCTGCTCGGCGGCCTGCTGGTCCTGGCGTTCGCGCTGACCGCGCTGGTGCGCGGGCTGGGCTCGGACCGGCGGCTGCGCTGGGGCTCGCTCGCCGCCGGCGTGGTGCTGGCGATCCTCCTCGGCCGCGGCGCCTTCGCGAACTACATCGCCAGCTCGGCGGAGCAGGCCTCGCAGGCGGGCGAGTACAGCCGCTCCACCCAGCTCTTCGACTACGCCCAGCGCCTCAACCCGCTGCTCCGCTTCAACGCCAACTTCGAGTTCGGCCTGGGCCGCGCCCTCGGCGCCTCCGGCGACAGCAGCACCGCGCTGTCGCTGTACGCCCAGGCCAAGGCGCTCGGCACCCAGGGCGACACCGTCAACCAGCTCGCCGACCTGCAGCAGGCGGCGGAGAAGGCGCCGGACAACCCGGTGATCGTCCAGGAGCTGATCTCCCAGGCGCGCAAGGCGGCGCTGATCAACCAGGACCGCGGCCTGATGCAGGCGATCGTCTCCCAGCTCTACGGCGACCTCCCCGCGGTCCACTACGCGCTCGGCCGCATCCTCTACAAGGGCGGCGACTTCGACCACGCCATCGGCCAGTTCACGCGCACCATCCGGCTCACCAACGACCCCAACGTACGCTCCTCGGCGTACACGTACATCTCGCTGAGCGAGCGGGCGATGGGACGCACCGGTGACGCCCGCAGCCACCTGCTCACCGCGATCGGCCTCGACACCGAGTTCAACAACTCGCTGGCCCGCAGCCTCGCCGCCGGCCTCTACGTCTCCGAGCCGAGGAAGCACTGATGCGGCTCCGGCTGATCGCCGCGTTCCTGATCGTCGCCGCCACCGGGTGGTGGATGGGCAGCTTCCGCACCGAGGTCTTCCACCGCGGCGCCGCCCACATGTACGCGGTCGACTTCAAGGGGGCTCGGTGGATCCAGGCGAGCAGCGGCGCCTCGCGCTCCTACTTCCACCTCGACCTGCCGCTGGAGGCGATCCCCAGCAGCGCCACGCTCTGGGTCGACGCCAACCAGTGGTACGACGCCTACGTCAACGGCCGCCGCGTCGACAGCGACGCCAGCGACGTCAAGTCAGGCGTGCCCGCGAAGGCGCACGCCGTCGACCTCACCCGCTGGCTGGCCGCCGGCCAGAACACCGTCGCCCTCGACGCCAGCAACGTCGACGGGGGCACCGCCTCGGTGCGGGCCCGGCTGGTGCTGGTGAGCGGCGGCAAGCAGACCGACCTCACCACCTCGTCGCCGGGGTGGCGGGCGACCTCGAACGTCGCCCTGGTGAAGCCACGGGGCAGCCTCCACGTGCCCCAGTTCTTCAACGTCAAGTACGACGCCAGCGCCTGGCCGAACGCGGTGGCCTCGGCGGCGGTGCGGACGGCGGCGCTCGCCACCGTGCCCGAGCCGGTGATGGAGCAGCCCCTCAACGCGACCAACTCCGATCCCTCCCTCAACGCCGAGGTGATCAGCGCGCCCGGTCAGACCAGGGAGCTGGCCGCCAGCGTGGCCGTCAACCTCCCCGGCCAGCCCACCGACGGCTGGCTGCGGGTGGCCGCCTCCGGCCCCTACGGCATCTACCTGAACGGCGACCTGCTCACCTACCGCAACCAGCCCGCCTTCACCGGCAAGGGGATCCCCGCCGAGGTCCTCAACCTCTTCAACCTCGGTGGGTTCTTCCACCCCGGCGTCAACGTGCTCGCGTTCCACGTCACCGCCAGCCCGGTGGCCACGCTCTACGTCGACGGCACCATCCAGACCAGCGCCGGCCCCGTGACCGTGGCCAGCAACCGGACCCGGTGGTCGGCGGTCACCTATCCGTTCGGCAGCGCGCTGACCCAGCCGGGGCCGGCCAAGGCGGTCACCGTCGGCGACACCGGCAGCGTCTGGCCCCAGGGGCTGGCCAAGCGGGTGATCGGCGTCAGCAAGGTCGACACCCCCCCCTCTGTGGTCTACACCGACCGGTTCGCCGCCCTGGGCGGCACCCTCGCCCTCTGGGTGCTGGTCGCCGGCCTGGTCTCGCTGGCCGGCCGCGTGCCCTTCAGCCGCGCCCTGCTCACCGACGCCGTCGGCCACCTGCCCGGCGTCGCGGCGATCGCCGCCACCGAGCAGTTCGCCCGGATGCGCGACGTGCTCGCCCCGTTCCCCCACGTGCCCTGGGTGCTGCTCGCGCTCCTGGGGACGGTCTTCGCGGGCAAGGTGGTCAGCGCCCTGGTGGTCACCGGGGCGACCGAGGGGGTCGGCGCCCGGTTCGCGTCGGTCTGGACCCGGCTCCGCCAGGTGTCGCTCCCCAGGCCCCGGCTGCCCCTGCCCGCGGCGCTGCTGCGCTGGGAGGTGGCCGCGGTGGGGATGATCGCCCTGATCTGCGGCGGCGCCGCCGCCTACCGGATCGGCTACGAGCCGCTCTGGCAGGACGAGCTGGCCAGCCTGCTCGCCGCCCAGGGGGTGCGCTCGCACCTGCTGCCCACCCTGCCCTCCGGGCTGCTCTACTTCAAGGGCGAGCTCTACAGCGTGCTCCTCGCCGTGGTCGGCGCGATCACCGGTGACACCGCCACCCCGCTGCGCATCCCCAGCGTGTTCTGGTACGTGGCCACCATCCTCGCCTTCGGGCTGCTCCTCCTCCCGATGGTGATCAGGAGCCGCCCGCTGCTGCTGGTGGCGGCCACGGTGCTCTTCGCCACCGCGCCGATGGAGCTGCTCTGGTCGCGTGACGTGCGCATGTACCAGCAGGCGCAGTTCTTCGCCATCCTGTTCGTGGTGTTCTTCGCCCGGGCGCTGCAGAACCCGCGCACCCGCACCATCGCCGCCGCGGCGGTCTTCATGGTGCTGATGTACTTCTCCCACGAGGAGACGTTCATCTTCCTGCCCGCGATCCCGCTGGTGTTCCTGGTGGTGATGCGGCTGCGCTGGGTGCGCGACTGGCGCTGGTGGGCGTTCGGCGGCGGCGCCTTCGCGGTCATCGCCCTCCAGTACCTGCTCACCGTCAAGTCGCATCCGCCGTTCTTCGGCTTCGACCACAGCGACAAGCCGTACGTCACCTACGACGCCCACAACTTCTACTGGTACATCAGCAAGGTGTACTTCCCCACCGCGACCCGGGCCGGCGGCCTGGCGCTGATCAGCAGCTTCGCGGTGATCGCCGGGGTGGTGGGGCTGGTGCGCCGCAACTTCATGCGGCTCTACCTCTCCGTCTTCCTCTGGGTGCCGGTGCTGGCGCTGAGCACGGTCTTCTCGCCGAAGATCGCCCGCTACGTCTTCGTCACCATGCCCCTGCTGTTCGTGCTCGCCGCCCTCGGCGCCGTCGACGTGCTGGGCCTGCTCCGGCGGGCGCTGACCGCGGTCTCCGCGGGGATGCGCGAGCGCCGCGCGGTGATCCGGATGGTCGCCCTCGCCACCATCCCGGGCTTCGCCTGGCTGGCGCTCTCGCTGACCGGCGGCGCCCGCGACTACGGGCTCGCCTTCGCCAGCCTGACCGGGGCCACCGACTCGTACAGCCACACCGACTACCGTGGGGTGTCGGCGTACATGAAGGCACACCAGAGGCCCGGTGACCTGTTCGTCACCCTGGCCCCGCCCGACAACCCCGCCTACTACGTCGGCCGGATTCCGGACATGACCATCGCCACCGGGCGCGACAAGCTGCTCTTCCTGATGGAGCGCAACGGGCAGGCGGTGGACACCAACTTCGGGGTGCCCGCCATCCTCACCGTGAGCCAGCTCCAGCAGGTCATCGAGAACCACCAGCGCATCTGGATCGTCACCGACCAGGGCTCGTACCTGAGCAGCGTGGCGCCGGCGATCACCAACCTGATCAAGGACCAGTTCGACGTCGTCGCGGAGACGTCCACCGCCGCGCTGTACTTCCGCGGCGACTGAGGAAGGGGGGCCCCCGGGCGGGGCCTCGAGGAGAATCATGACCAGACGACAGCAGGGCCTGATCGCGCTCACCGCCGTCACCGCGGTCGTCGCCGCCCTGGTGGTGCTCGCCGTCAGCCGCGGCTCCGGGTCCGGCCCCGGAGTGGCGTCGCCGTCCTACACATTCCCGGTGACCGTGGGTCCGACCGGCAACGCGTCCGGGGCCCCGGGGGCGGGGACGATCCCGGCCACCGCGGCCAGGCGGCTTGCCGACATCCTCAACGAGATGCACACCAGCGCGTTCAACCCGGACGCGCCGCCCACCAAGGGCAGCAGCCTGACCGGCGGCCTGTTCATCAACTGGCGCGGCGACTGGGACGGCAGCCTCAGCACCGCCGGCGACAACACCAACGTCCAGACCACCGGCCTGAGCGACGACCAGAACGGCGCCTCGCCCCGGCACGACCCGGTCACCGACCTGATGTACCTGCGCAACCTGCGCGCCTACAGGTACTACTACCCGAGCGACCACTCCTTCGACGCCGACGCGGCCCGCATGGAGCCGATCGTCAAGGCCGAGTTCGCCGGCTACACCTACTACCGCTCCTGGATCTACTTCCAGATGCGCGACCTCGACCGGTTCGAGCCGGGGGCGGGCTGGGACCAGATGGCCCACAACTTCGCGAGCGCCGTCCTCAAGAACTTCTACAACTCCTCCGCCGGCACCGTGGTGGACAAGTCGCACAACAACTACCGGACCGACTTCGCCGCCGAGTCGGCGGCCGCCTTCGCCGACGCCGGCGCCCGCTACAACGACCCGCAGCTCACCGCGGCCGCCCGGGCGACCACCCACCACCTGCTCGCCAGCGCCCAGGACCCCAACACCCATCTCTACCCGCTGCAGATGAACTGGTCCTCGAGCGGCGACAGCGTCGGCCAGGCGCAGATCAAGATGGGCGAGCAGGCTCAGACCCTCGACGCCCTGCTCACCGTCTACGACCATCTCAAGGAGCCGGCGATCCTGGCCGCGGTGAGGGCGGCGGTGGACCAGCTCTACAGCCCCACCATGGGTCTCCACGACGCCCTGGGCGGCGGCTTCTTCTTCTCCGTCGACGCCGACGGCAAGGGCGTCTCGAGCGCCTACAAGGAGAGCCGGCAGGCCTGGATGCTGGCCACCGTCGACCACCTCAATCGCGAGATCGGCGGCCAGGACCAGCGCATCGCCGAGATGCAGTCGGTCGTCCTCCAGAAGCTCTGGCAGGCTCCGATCCACGGCTACGTGTACCGGGTGACCCCCAGCTTCGGCGTCTACACCAACCACAGCGGGCCCAACCACGGCTCCGTGGACGAGAACTTCATCACCTCGGAGGCGATGGGCATCGCGGGGAACGTGCTGGCCCCCTAGGGGGTTTCCCCCTGACGCACGCATGTTCGGGCCAAGCGGCGTAGAAACCCTGCGCCGGCCCGGCATGCGTACGCATGTTCGTGCCAGGGAATGAGAAAACACGGGCTCTTCTGGCCGAACACGTGCACAACCGCGCCTCGAGGGCGCAGAATGGCGCGGGGGGTCAGGCTGTGCACGCAGTATCGAGGTCGAACCAGACAGCTGATGCCCACGACCCGGCGGTCCTCGGGACCCCTTCGGCGCCCCCGGCGGGGCCCTGACGCCGGCCCTGGGCCGGCGCTCCAGCCAGTGCGATCACCGCGGGCGGGCCGCCCGCAAGTTTGCCCCGAATGCACCGTCATACCCTCGGACGGACGAGGTGCCAACGGGTGGCGGTCCGGGCCGGGACCAGAGAGGTGGGACGGAAGGGTTCACAAAACCGTCCCCATGGTTCAAGATCACCCGCCAGGAAGGGACGGATGGACCACACAATCGCTATCGCTGGAGCCGGATACGTCGGCCTCGTGACCGGCGCGTGTCTCGCATCGTCCGACCGCAGGGTCGTGATGGTCGAGGTCGACCCGGAGCGCCGCCAGACTCTCGCCGAGGGTCGGGTGCCGATCTACGAGCCGGGGCTCGAGCCCCTGCTCCGCGCCGCCCTGGAGGCCGGCCACCTGCGGGTGACCGGTGACTGGGAGGAGGCCCTCTCCGTGGCCACCATGGTGGTGGTTGCGGTGGGCACCCCGCCCCGGTCCGACGGCCGCGCCGACCTGACCGCCGTCGAGCAGGTGATCGCCACCGTGCGCGCCGGCGCCCGTCCCGGGACCGTCCTGGTGATGAAGAGCACGGTGCCCCCCGGCACCTCGGCCCGGCTGCAGCAGCAGCTCCGGGGCGAGCCCTTCCCCATCCCGATCGTCTCCTGCCCCGAGTTCCTCCGCGAGGGCGCGGCCATCGAGGACGTGCGCACCGCCACCCGGGTGGTGGTGGGCGGCCTCGACCGCGAGGCCTGCGAGCGCGTCGCCGACGTCATGGGCGTCCCCGGCGCCGAGGTGGTGCGCACCGACAACACCAGCGCCGAGCTGATCAAGTACGGGAGCAACTCCTTCCTCGCGCTGAAGATCTCCTTCATCAACGAGATCGCCAACGTCTGCGACCTCATGGGTGGCGACGTCGACGCGGTGGCCCACGGCATGGGTCTCGACCCCCGCATCGGGCGCGCCTTCCTCAACGCCGGCCTGGGCTTCGGCGGCTCGTGCTTCCCCAAGGACGTGCGTGCCCTCGACCAGGCGGCGGGCCGCTACGGCTACAGCTTCTGGATGCTGAAGACGGCCATCGAGGTGAACGACCAGCAGCGGATGCGCTTCGTGAGCAAGATCCGCGCCGCCGTCGAGGGTCCCCTCGAGGGCAAGCGCATCGCCATCCTCGGCCTCGCCTTCAAGCCCGGCACCGACGACATGCGCCAGGCCTGCAGCATCGACGTGGCGATGCGGCTGATGGAGCTGGGCGCCAACGTGGTCGCCCACGACCCCGTCTCCATGGAGAAGGCCGCGCCCCTCCTGCCCGGCGTCGAGCTGGCGGAGACCGCCTACGACGCGGTGGAGGGCGCCGACTGCGTCGCCCTGGTCACCGAGTGGCCCGAGTACCTCCACATGAACTGGAACCAGGTGCGTCACCTGGTCAACCGGCCGCTGATCGTGGACGGGCGCAACTGCCTCGACCGCGACGAGATGGCCGCCAACGGCTTCACCTACCACGGCATGGGCCGGCAGCCCGGGGTGGTGCTCTGGGGCCGCCGCGCCACCGACCGCGTCCGCCTCGAGTCCGAGGGCGTGGCGTGAGCTCCGAGCGCACCGTCCTGCTCACCGGAGGAGCGGGGTTCATCGGCAGCCACGTCGCGGAGGCCCTGCTCGCGCGGGGTGACCGGGTGGTGGTCGTCGACAACTTCGACACCTTCTACGATCCGGCGGTCAAGCGCCGGAACATCGAGCGGGCGCTGGCGGATCCGGGGTACCTCCTGGTCGAGGGCGACATCCGCGACGAGCGGACGCTCGCCCGCGCCTGGGCGCACGCGCCCTTCCACGGAGTGATCCACCTGGCCGCCCGCGCCGGGGTCCGGCCCAGCATCGACGAGCCGCTGCTCTACGACGATGTCAACGTGCGCGGCACCACGATGATGCTGGAGCTCGCCCGGCGCTTCCCGAGCGGGCACTTCGTGTTCGGCTCCTCCTCGTCGGTGTACGGGGCGACCTCGCCGATCCCGTTCCGCGAGTCCGAGCCCGCCGACCGTCCCTCGTCGCCGTACGCCTCGACGAAGCGGGCCAACGAGCTGGCCTGCCACGCCTATCACCACATCTACGGCATGGACATCGCCTGCCTGCGCTTCTTCACGGTCTACGGCCCGCGGCAGCGTCCGGAGATGGCGATCCACAAGTTCACCCGGCTGATCGACGCCGGCGGCGAGGTCGAGCTCTACGGGGACGGCACCTCGCAGCGCGACTACACCTTCGTCGAGGACATCGTGGCCGGCGTGCTGCGTGCCCTCGACACCCCCCGCGGCTACCGCATCTACAACCTCGGCACCACCGCGACCACGCCGCTGCTCGGCCTGGCCCAGATGATCGCCGAGCGCCTCGGGCGGCCGCTGCGGGTGCGCCACCTGCCCGAGCAGGCGGGCGACGTGCCCATCACCTACGCCGACATCTCGCGGGCGCGGGACGAGCTCGGCTACCGGCCCACCACCCCGATCGCCGAGGGGCTCACCCGCTTCGTCGAGTGGTACCGGGCAACCGCCTCGGCCCGCGGCGCGGAGGAGGCCGCCTGATGGCTGCCGTCGAGATGACCCCGTTCGCCGCGGAGGTCTCCATGGGGGCCGAGACGGACGAGTATGCGGTCGACCTCAGCGTGGTCGTGCCCCTCTACAAGGAGGAGGAGAACGTCGACCACGCCGTCGCCGAGCTCCTCGGGGTGCTCGACACCATGCCCCAGTCGGCCGAGGTCATCCTCGTCGACGACGGCAGCCCCGACGCCACCGGCGCGATGGCGATGGCCTGGCACGACCGCGACCCCCGGGTCCGGGTCATCC
>DASXNK010000157.1 GCA_036495095.1 Candidatus Dormiibacterota bacterium
CCTTCGCGGCCCGGCTGCGATCGCGTCCGGGGAGCCCGCCGATCGCGGCGGCGGGGCTGCTGCGCCGGATGTTCGCGGTGCTCCCTCCCGACCCGCGGATGGCGGCGCTGGCCCGCCGGCTGCGCGCCGCCGGGGTGCGCACCGCGCTGCTCAGCAACACCTGGGGCGGCGCCGAGGGCCACGACCCCGCCGAGCTCGAGGCGGTCTTCGACGCCGTGGTGCTCTCCCACGAGGTGGGGCTGCGCAAGCCCGATCCGGAGATCTACGCGCTCGCGGCGCGCCGCCTGGGCGTGCCGCCCGAGGCGTGCGTGGTCGTCGACGACCTGATCACCAACGTGACCGCCGCCGGAGCGGCGGGGATGCGGGCGATCCTGCACCAGGACGGCCCCGCCACCATCGCCGCGCTCGAGGCGATCTTCGGGGTCACCGCACCGGTTCGGTGACGGGCGGTTGCCCACCCCCGGTGCGCCCGGCTACACTCCCGAACATCCGTGCGTAGCCAGTTCCCCCCCGCGCACCCCACTCGCCTTCTCAAGGGCGCGCGGGGATGAGGCCGGCCCCCCGACGCTGGGTGGAGAGTGCAGCTCCCCCCCTGCCCGGCCTCTCCCCCGTGCTGGGCACGGTGCTCGCCGCCCGCGGCCTCGACACGGCCGCGGCGGCGGCTCTCCTCGACGGCGCCGGGGAGACCCACGACCCCTTCGCCCTGGCGGGGATGCCCGAGGCGGTCATCCACCTCGGGGTGGCGGTGAGCGAGCACGCGCGGATCGCCGTCTACGGCGACTACGACGCCGACGGGGTCACCGCCTGCGCGATGCTGACCCTGGCGCTGCGGGCGGCCGGCGCCGACGTCGTCCCCTACATCCCCAACCGGATGACCGAGGGCTACGGGCTCCACGGCCCCGCCCTCGAGGATCTCGCCGCCCGGGGCGTCCGGTACGTGGTCACCGTCGACTGCGGCACCAGCAGCGTCGACGTCGCCGCCACCCGGCCCGCGGGGATGCGGCTGCTGATCACCGACCACCACCTCCCCCTGGCGCCCGCGGGCGGGGAGGTCGAGCTGCCGGTGGTCGACGCCCTGGTGAACCCCAAGCGGCCCGACTGCACCTACCCCTTCGACGCCCTCGCCGGTGCCGGCGTGGCCTGGAAGCTGCTCGCCGCGCTCGAGGCCGAACGGGTGGTGCCCGCGGGCAGCGCCGACGCCGCCCTCGGCCTCGCCGCCCTCGGCACCGTCGCCGACATGATGCCGCTGCGCGGCGAGAACCGGCTGATCGTCCGCCGCGGCCTCGCGGCGCTCTCCAGCTCGCCCTCGCCCGGGGTGGCCGCGCTCTGCGCCGCCGCCGGGGTGCGCGCGCCGCTCCGCGCCTCCGACCTCGCCTTCGGCCTGGCGCCGCGGATCAACGCCGCCGGCCGGATGGAGGACGCCGAGCTCGCCCTCCGCCTGCTCCTGGCCGGCTCCGCCGCCGAGGCCGAGCCGCTCGCCGCACGCCTGCAGCGGCAGAACGTCGAGCGCCAGGAGGCGGTGGCGCGGGCCATGGTCGAGGCCGAGGAGCGGGTCGCCGCCATTCCCGACGACGCCCCCGCCATCGTCCTCGGCGACGCCCGCTGGCCGATGGGCATCGTCGGCCTGGTCGCCGGTCGCCTGGCGGAGCGCTACGCCCGGCCCACCTTCATCGCCAGCCTCGAGGGCGAGGAGGCGAAGGGCTCGGCCCGCTCGGTGCGCGGCGTCCACCTCGTCCGCGCCCTCGGCGAGGCCGCCGGCTGCCTCCTCCGCTACGGCGGTCACGCCGTCGCCGCCGGCTTCAGCCTCGAGCACGGCCGCCTCGAGGAGTTCTCCGGGCGGATCACCGCGGCGGTGGCCGAGCAGCTCGGCGACGCCCCGCGCGAGCGCACCCACACCGTCGAGGCGACCGTCGGGGTCGGCGACCTGCTCCCCGAGCTCTGCGCCGAGCTGGGCCGGCTCGAGCCCTGCGGGCAGGGCAACCACGAGCCGCTGCTCTGCCTCCGCGGGGCCACCGTGGTGGGCGCGTCGAGCTTCGGCGCACGCCGCCAGCACCTCAAGGTGAACCTGACCGACGCCAGTGGCCGGGTGGTCGAGGCGGTCGCGTTCAACAAGCCCGGGCTGGCCGGCCACCTGCCCGCCGGCCGCCGGATCGACGCCCTGTTCGGCGCCGACCTCGACCGCTGGAACGGGGTCGAGCGGGTGCGGCTGCGGCTCCGCGACCTGCGCCCGGCGCGGGAGGCGCTCGCCGCCGCCGTCGCGGTCTGACCCTCCGGTCGTTCATCGGGATGTCATCGGACCTGGCACGAGCCGTCACCCCCGCTGAACCATTCACGAACTGGTCAGCGTGGATGCTGGGCCCATGCCCCCCAGCAGACTCCTCGTCAGCCTGCTCGCCGCCGCCACCGTCCTCAGCGGCTGCGCCAGCGCCGCCGCCGCCCCGGCCACGCCGGTCCACGCCCTCGCCACCGGCCCCACCGCAGAGCCCGCCACCCCGCCGCCCACGCCCGACCCCACCCCGGAGCCGACGCCCATCCCGACCCCGGCGCCCACGCCGGTCCCCACGCCGAAGCCGACCCCGCGTCCCACTCCGCGCCCCACCCCGGTGACGCTCGGCCCGATCGTCGCCCTCGGCGACAGCCTGACCTACGGGTGGGGGACTGGGGTCACCGCCGCCTACTACGGTCCGCCACCCACCCACAGCTATCCATGGGACATGGCCATCGACCTCGGCATCCCGGTGGTGAACGCCGGCATCAGCTCGACCACCGCTCGCGAAATGCTCGATCCCGCCTCCGAGCCAGACCACCCGCGGCCGGTCAGCCTCCAGCTACCGGCGCTGCTCGCGCTGCGTCCCCGGCTGGTGGTGGTGGCGTTCGGCACCAACGAGGCCAACCGCGGCTGGCCGATCGCCCAGACGGTGGCGGACTTCCGGCCACTGCTGGAGAG
>DASXNK010000158.1 GCA_036495095.1 Candidatus Dormiibacterota bacterium
CGAGGCCGCCGCCGCCGCGGCCGCCGCCGGCGCCGCCGAACGCGACGCCACCGTGGCGGCGGAGCGGGCCACCGCCGTCCTCCGCGAGGTCGAGGCGCGCGCCTCCGCCGCCGCCGCCGAGCTCGACCGCGCCCGCTCCGCGGCCACCGCGGCGGCGGGGGCGGCGGCGAGCCGCGCCGCCGCGTCGCGCGCCGAGGAGGACCGGGCCGCCACCCTGGACACCGAGGGGGCCGCCCGGCTGGCCGGCTGCGCCGCCGCCCGCCAGGCCGCCACCACCGCCGCCGTCGAGGAGGAGGGCGCCGCCGCGGCCCTGGCGGCGACCGCGGAGCTGCTGGAGCAGGCTCGCGCGCGGGCCGCCGACGAGCGGGGGAGATGCGAGCGCACGGAGCTCGAGCTCCGCGCCCAGGAGCTCGAGCTGGCCCGGGCCGAGCCCCGGGCCACGGAGCTGCGCGGCCGTGCCGCCGCCGCCCGCCAGGCGCTCGCCACCGCCCGGGCCCGCGCCGACGCTGCGGCGCTCCGCCGGCTCGCCGCCGAGGGGCAGGCGCTGGCCGCGCTGGCCCGCCGCCACGAGGCCGCAGCCCGGCGCGCGCGCGTGAACGCGCTGCTGAGCAGCAGCACCGCCGAGCTCGAGCGCGTCGCCGGCCCGGTCGCCGCGGCCGAGGCGGCGGTCTCCGCCCTCGCCGCCGAGCGCGCCGACGTCGCCGTCATCGCCGCCCGCGCCGCGGACGAGCACGCCGCCGCCGGCGCCGACCTGGCCGCCTGCGAGGCACGGATCGACGAGCTCGCCGAGGCGGTGCGCGAGGACGACTGCGACGAGGGTCCCGAGCCCGAGGCCGACGCCGCCGAACGGGCCGAGCGCGAGATCACCCGGCTGGAGCGGCGGGTCGCCGCCCTGGGGCCGGTGAACGCCCTCGCTCCCGAGCAGCACGGCGCCCTGCTCGCCCGCCTGGAGCGGCTGCGCGCCGACCATCACGACCTCGCCTCGGCCTGCCGCGACCTGCGCGCCCTCGCCGCGGTGCTCTCCGACGAGATCGAGCGGCGCTTCGAGGCGGTCTTCGGAGCGGTCGCGTACCACTTCCACCTGCTCTTCGCCGAGCTCTTCCCCGGCGGCCGGGCGACGCTGCGCTTCCAGACCCCGGCCCCGGTCGAGGACGGCCCCGAGGACGGCGAGCCGGCCCGGGCGGCCGAGCCCGAGGGCATCGAGATCCTCGCCCAGCCGCCGGGCAAGCGTCTCCAGGCGCTGCGGCTGCTGAGCGGCGGCGAGCGCGCCCTCACCGCCCTGGCGCTCATCCTCGCGGTCCAGCAGGTGAACCCCAGCCCGTTCTGCGTCTTCGACGAGGTCGACGCTCCCCTCGACGATCCGAACGTGGTCCGGTTCAACCGGCTGCTGCGCCGGCTCGCCGCCACCCAGCAGTTCCTGGTGGTCACCCACAACCAGACGACGATGGCCGCGGCCGACGTCCTCTACGGGGTGACCTCCAACGCCGACGGCACCAGCCGGCTGCTCAGCGTCCGCCTCGAGGGCGGCCGGGCCGTGCCCCAGCCCGAGGCCCGCGCCGTGGAGGCGGTCGCCGCCGCCATGGGCTGATGGTGTTTCGAAGGGGCAGGAAGAAGGATCGCGAGGGGGACCAGGCCGAGACGCCGGCCGAGGAGCAGGTCGAGGCCGGGGAGCCGGAGGCGGACCGGGACGATGTCGCCGCCGGGCCCCCCCCCGGCGTCCAGATCTGGGAGCCCACCCCCGAGCCCGAACCGGAGCCGACCCGGCGCCGCGAGCGCGAGCCTCGTGCGGAGGCCTCGGAGGAGGGGGACGGGGGCGAGCAGAAGCTCGCCTGGTGGCGGCGCATGTCGCGCCGCATGGACAAGGCGTCGGAGCAGTTCGCCGAGCAGGTGCAGGACATCGTCCTGCTCCGCCGCGACCTGGACGACAGCTTCTACGACGACCTGCTCGAGGTGCTGCTCGCCGCCGACGTGGGGATGCTGACCGCCGAGCCGGTGGTCGAGATCCTGCGCCGGCGGGTGCTGGTCGAGCGCATCCCCGACGCCGAGGCGGCGCTGGAGGCGCTCAAGGAGGAGATGATCGCCATCCTCGAGTCGCGGGACCGCGCCCTGCGGCTGGACGGCCATCCCAGCGTCGTGCTCATCGTCGGCGTCAACGGCAACGGCAAGACCACCACGATCGGCAAGCTCGCCCACCGTCTGCGCAGCGACGGGGGCTCGGCGCTGGTCGCCGCCGCCGACACCTATCGTGCCGCCGCGATCGAGCAGCTGCGGGTCTGGGCTGACCGCGCCCACGCCCCGATGGTCGCCCACCAGCACGGCGCCGACCCCGGCGCGGTGGTCTACGACGCCATCCAGGCCGGGATCGCCCGCGGGGTGCAGGCGGTGCTCGTCGACACCGCCGGCCGCCTCCACACCAAGGCGCCGCTGATGGAGGAGCTGAAGAAGATCCAGCGGGTGGTGCAGCGGCTGGTGCCCGACGGTCCCCACGAGACCCTGCTGGTGCTCGAGGCGCCGACGGGCATGAACGCCCTCACCCAGGCGCGCGCCTTCCACGACGCCCTGGGGGTGACCGGCCTGGTGCTCACCAAGCTGGACGGCAGCTCCCGCGGCGGCACCCTTCTCGCCATCGAGGCGGAGCTGGGGATCCCGGTGAAGCTGGTGGGGATGGGGGAGGGGATCGACGATCTGAACGTCTTCGACCCCCGCGCCTACCTCGACGCATTGTTCGCGGGGGTCCTCCAGGTCCACGGCTGACGCGTCGCTGCGGCGACAGTGGCTGGGGTACGTGGCGGGGTTGAGCACCTCGTTGGTTCCGTGGCACATGACGGCGGACGCCACGTCAAATCCCGACTCCTGATACTTGCATCCGATCGACCCCACGGTTAAGGTGTCGTGCAGTGGGGCCGCGCCCCGGAGAGGGCCGAGCCCAACGGCTCGAGGAGGATTGCGAATGCGGACGTGCTTCAGTGTGCCCATCGCCGTGGCCGGCGTCGGGCTGATGGTGGGGGCGACCGGGGGTGTCACCGCCCAGGCCAAGGTGGTGAACAACAACAGTCCCACGGTGACCCAGGTGGCGCCGGGCGACAACACCGCCAGCGCCACCAACAGCTCCAACTCACGGCAGTTCGTCGGAGGCTACGGCCTCACCGCGGTGTCGAGCGACAACAGGGCCAAGCTCACCAACAGCACGGGAATGCTGCAGGACGTGGGCACGGCTCCCAACAACAACGGCAACTCCGCCAGCGCCAGCGACAGCAGTGGCCTCACCCAGTACGTCGGCAGCGCCAACGGAAATGCGCTGTTCGGCACCGGGGCGATCACGGTGACGTCGAAGGACAACACGGCCACCCTGAAGGCATCGTCCAGGGGGACGGGCAACTGCGGCGCGCAGGGCATCTTCTTCTGCGGGCAGTTCATCGGAGGTGGCAACGGCAACGAGGTCACCGGGAGCGGCTTCTCCAACACCCAGCAGATCTTCTTCCTCGGCGCCGGCGGCGGTGCGAACGACAACGAGCTGACCGCCAACGGCAGCAGCATCACCCAGTTCGTGACCAACAACTCGGGCACCTCGCCCATCGCCACCATCGGCACCGTCGGAGTGCGGGGGGCGAATGCGAGCCACAACGAGCTCGAGGCCACGGGATCGTTCATCACCCAGGTGGTGGGGAACGGCAACAACAACGACCTCGACGCCAGCGGCAACACGATCACCGAGATCGTCACCAACGGCAGCGACAACAGCGTGTCGGTGAAGGGGAACAACGACACCGTGACCATCACCGGCGCGTCTCCGACCCTGACCGCGGACCACAACCGGGTGACGGTGCAGGGGAACAGCGACACCGTCACACTGACCACGAGCAACAACACGGTCAAGATCAAGGGCAATATGCTGAGCTGCAGCACGGGCTGCACCCTGCCGTAGGGTCTGCCCCGGAGGGTGCGGTGGGCGCGTGTCCACCGCACCCGGCGGGTGGCGCGACCCTGACACCGGGGCGGCTGCAAGTCCGGTGCGGCGCATCCGCAACCGGCCTCGACTCGCCGGCGGACGACGCCCCGAATGCTGTCGGTTTGGTCAGGGATCGCGGTCCGGAGCCGGCGCCATCTGCAGAGTTGTTCGGTTGGAACGGATTATCGCTTTTGTCGTTTTTGAGTGATATCCCCGCTACCACTATTCATAGTTGCGGAACCCCGATCAGGCGGGCTAGTGTGACGACATCGGCGGCGGCAGTGGACCGGCCGCGAAGAGAGGATGAGCCCCCGGGCGGGCTCGAGGAGGAGACGGGATGCGCAGAGGGACCAACCTTGCCGTGGCTGCCGTGGGTGCGGTGGTGGCGGTGGGCGCCGGGGGCAGCACCGCGCACGCGGCGAAGGTCACCAACAAGAACAGCCCGACCGTGGTCCAGGGCGTGCTCGGGAACAACTCGGCGACGGCGATCAACAGCGCCAACTCGTGGCAGTACGTCGGGAGCACCCTCTCCCACGGGAACTCGGCAACCCTGAAGAACAGCCTCAACATGTGGCAGGATATCGGGACCTCGCCCGGCTCCAACAACAACAGTGCCACCGCGAGCAACAGCAGCAACCTCAGCCAGATCGCCGGCAGCCAGAGCGCCAACGACTTCTTCTTCGGTCCCGGGCTGATCACCCTGACCGCGAGCGACAACAAGCTGACGCTCAACGCGTCCACCGCGACCGCCGCCCCTGGCGGCAATCCTCCGTGGATGAGCACCACGTGCGGTGCCACGGGCGGCTTCTTCTGCGGCCAGTTCGTCGGCGGCGGGAATCACAACCAGCTCACCGGCACCGGCGCCGGCAATACCCAGCAGGTGTTCTTCTTCGACACCACGCCGGCCACGAGCAGCGGTGCCAATGGGAACGAGCTGACCGTCACCGGCAGCGGGAACACGCAGTTCGTCACCAACAACACCGGGGCCACCCCGCTCACGATCAACACCATCGGCACGCCCGCCACCCTGGGCACCAGGGCGAGCGGCAACGAGCTGGAGATCACCGGCAACGGCAACACCCAGGTCGTGCAGAACGGCAGCAACAACGACCTCCAGACGATCGGCAACGGCAACACCGAGTTCGTCACCAACGGCAGTGGCAACAGGGTGACGGTGAAGGGCAACAACGACACGGTGACCATCACCGGCAGCAGCCCCACCTCCACCGCCGACAACAACAAGGTCACCGTCAGCGGCAACGGCGACACCGTGACCCTCACCGACACCAGCAATCGGACGATCAAGGTGAGCGGCAACGGGATCACCTGCACCGGCGCCACGCCGGCCTGCTGAGTCGAGACCGGGCATCCTCGAGCACCGGAGGCACTCGGGTGCTCACGGTGACGGGCACAGGGAGCGGCGGGATCGTCCCGCCGCTCCTTCTCTCTGCTCAGGTTCCGCGGTGCGCGATTGCGGCCCGCCGCCCTGGGTCCGGCCGCCAACTGCGGATGTCGCCCTTGTGGCGTCTGACGCGAGCGCGGACAGGCCCGTCGGTCGATCGCTTCGAACTTGCCAACCAGATGGACTCCGGACTATCGTGGCGCTCTGCGGGGTGCCGGCGGTGGGCACCGATATGAGGGAGTTCCGGGCCGGGGCTCGGATGCGAAGGGAGGGGGCGACCCGCATGGCGAGATGTCTTGAGGTGGCCGTCGCCGCCGGTGCCGTGGTGGTCGGCGCGGTGGGACTGGCACCGGTCGCGGTCGAGGCGGCGGGCTGCCCCTGCACCATCACCCGAAACAGCACGCCGTCCTCGCAGCTGGTGCTGGGGAACAACACCGGGCGAATCTTCAACAGCGCCGGCAGTGCCCAGCTGATCGGCGATCCCGGCTCCCACGGAAACGTGGGCACGATCCGGAACGACCTCGGCAGCCTCCAGGAGATCGGTGATGCACCGGGTGCCAACAACAACCACGGCACCCTGAGCAATACCCTCGGGGCCGCCCAGTCGATCGCGACGCTGGGGGGTTCCTCCAACCAGGCGCGGATCACCAACAGCGTGGGCAGCGTGCAGAACCTCGGCTTCGTCGAGGTCAACTCCGTCCCCAACCTGTCGAACCACAATCAGCTGTTCATCACCAATGGCGACCGGCTCACCCAGCAGCTGCTGAACTACGGCAGCTACAACACGCTC
The DNA here is from genome assembly GCA_036495095.1 of Candidatus Dormiibacterota bacterium. NCBI lineage: Bacteria > Bacillati > Candidatus Dormiibacterota > Candidatus Dormiibacterota bacterium. The sequence continues at coordinate 6,142 of DASXNK010000158.1, forward strand.
CGTGCCAACGGTCCCGGGATCGTCCAGTTCGTCGGCGGGCTGAGCTTCCAGGGCTTCCAGAACCACAACCAGCTGACCGCCAGCGGGAGCTCGATCGTCCAGGCGGTCCAGGCCACCGCCCTCGGCTCGCTTGCCAACCGAAACGAGCTCGAGGCCAGCGGGATCACCATCCTCCAGACCGTGACCCAGACGGTTGCGGGTTCGTCGAATCGCAACCAGCTGGACGCGCGGGGGGTGGGCATCACCCAGCAGGTCACCAACGGGAGTGACAACCGCCTGACCGCACGGGGCACCTCCAACACGATCACGATCATGAACGCCAACGACAACACGGTGCGGGTCACCGGGAGCTCGAACCAGGTGACCATCACCGGCACCGTCGCGGGTGCCCCGGCGCAGGACAACCGGGTGATCATCGTCGGCAGCAACGACACCGTCACCATCACCGACATGAGCAACCGTACGGTCGTCATCCGCGGCAGCAACCTCACCTGCACGGGTGCCCCGCCGCCCGGCTGCTGAGGACGGACTGCGCGGCGCCGCG